>CAMBSL010000036.1 GCA_945870455.1 Pirellula staleyi DSM 6068
GCAGCGGGCGGGTCAAAGTCTCGCTCGGTTCCCTCGGCGTTATCACCGCGGCCAGCAATGCGTTCCGGCTCAAGCAGGATTACTTGTGCGGATGGGGACAAGGATCGCAGAAAAAATAGCAGCCCAAGCATCAACACTGCCATTCCCATGAGCATCGCCAAGCTCAATAACAGACTGGAGGTCTGGTCCACTTTGTTGGTGCGCATCGAAGTTTCATCGACGTGCAAGATACTCTTGGCCGGATCGGTTGAGGACATACAAGTGTTCGGTTTAAGGTTAGTCTACGAAAACATAATCGGGTCGGAGCCCCAGGAACCACTTCTTCCATTGTGTGGCCGCTCGGCTTTTATCTTGATCCGAAATTTTTTCTTTTTTAGGTAAGTGATACGTATCCAATTGGCGTGAGATAAGTCGCAAGGATTGTTCCGCATAGAAGGGGACTCGCGGGTCCGGATCGGTTAACGCATAGATCAGGGACGGAACGACGTCTAGACTATCACCGCGACCGAGCATCTTTGCGGCGACCTGCCTTGCCTTGTAGTCTTTCGCATTGAGCAAACGCACGAATCGATTGATTTGTTCTTGGCGTTGTTTGGGATCCGTCGCTAAGAGCATTTTTTCCGGAGCCAAAGCATCTTCTCCGTCCGCTTTGCTGTCATCCTCAAGCATCTTTAAAGCCTCGTCGATTGAGGTCGCCGAATTCTTGTTGACGATTTTGCCTCCGCTCGTTGCAATCGACCTGACATCGTCAGGCAGTTCACCAATGCCTTTGTTGAGGGCTTCGCTCAAATCACCGATGGCCTTCTGGGTGCTTCGTACCAAGAATAAAAGGGCAAACGCGGTTGCGACGGGGGGACGGAGAAACGTGGAGACTTCCCCCTTGGCACCCCACGCTCCTTTGTCATCTTGGGCATCCATCAGCATTCGAACCCCGTCATTGTACCAGTCGGGGCTTTTCGATTGCTTGCCTTTGGTGATCTCCAAAAATGACTCGTATCGCTCGCGACTGTAGACGTAGTAATAATGGAAGTTGACATCGCGCGTATAGGGATTGGCAACAAACCAAGCTTCGCTACGTTTGCTCGACGCATCCACTCGGCTTTTTTCAAAATTGAGTTTGGGGCGTTGTGCTTCGGATAGAATGCGACGGAACGCGAGTGGAATGATCCCTTCCTCTTCTTGATTCTCTTGCTGCTTGCTTCGATAAAGCCCAAGCAAATCTCCGCCGATCAGCAGCGCAGAAAGTCCAGCCGCGGTTAAGGAGTTGGAAGGTGGCATCTGTGTAACCCCGGGGCTCTTGTATTGATAGGGCCATCCCCCGGTATTTTCTTGGGATGCGAGCAAGAAATTAACCGTTGCCGCAACCGCGTCTGGGGGAACTTCGATGCCCAATTGGTTCATGGTCCAAAAGGACAACATCACGTATTGGGTTTGGGAAATATCGCCAAAAACGGCATTCGAACCCGTGAGATAGCCAAATCCGCCATTTTGTTTCTGAACACTCAACATGAAGTCGCGTATTTGTTTCGTGGGACCGCCGTATGCGTCCACATCGACGGAGGGCAATATCATTGCGGCAAGCGCAATCACATACATGGATTGCTCCCCACCCCGGTTTGTGCTGGAGGAGAGCGATTGAGATAACTTGAGTGCCGCAGCCACTCCCGCCTTAACCAACTTGTCGTTTGGGTCGCCGTTGACTTTGTAAGCGCAATAGCCAACCAGAATTGTTTCGCCTTCATCCACAGCTGTCGGTTCATTTGCGAGGAAATTCATTCCCCGGTTGACCATCTCCTGAACAGCCGGGTGATCCGGCGTGTATTTCTGAGCAAAAGCCGGCGTTTCGGCACCGATCAAGAAAACCGAGACGAGAGTGCTCAGTAGAACGGCGGGAAAAAAATTGCGTTCGAATTGGAAAGTCACGTCGCCAAATTCCTGATACGTTTTGTAGATGCTCTGGTGACACGAAGTGAAGACTTGGATCACTTCTTAGAGAACCAAGCTAATTCATTAGATTATCCGGTTGTGGATGCCATGACAAATGCATTGACGTCGAATTGACAAAATCTAGGCATCGAAATACATTACGGAAGCCTTTTGGTTGGTTAGGTAGCTCAGTTGGTAGAGCAATGGACTGAAAATCCATGTGTCGGCGGTTCGAGCCCGCCCCTGACCACTCGCTTATCAAGTGGATTTGTTGGTCCAAACGAACCATCAGAGCTGGTCCTGAGAGGACTACTTCGATGGTCATAGCTGATAGGGGCGAATCGTGCATCCTACGGCGATAAATTGCTGGATCGGCTAGCGGATCGACTCTCCGAGTTGGGAGTGCAGACCTGTGATAAACGCAGGCTCTATCAGTATTTGCGTTTCTTAAATACCTATCCCAAGATTGTGCGGTCGCTGCCCGCATAATCTCGAACCACGCTGCTCTCCGAGTCCGCCCGCCCAATTCCAGAGAGAGAGCGGTCAGCGCCCGCAGACGACAATCCACCGATTGGGATTGTACTTTGTTCCGAACGCGATCATTCAATAGTGGAATATGCGCTGGCAGGTATCCAAATGTTTAGTTGGCTACATGGTTTCATCCTGAACGCGTTCTATCAATGCCCTGAAAATCAGGCTATCCTAGAGCGAGTATTCGCACCCTTTCCCTCCTGTGAGCCTTGCGCATTCATGAAACTCCCCAACCGATTTTTGATTTGCGTCGTCGCGTTGACTGGCATGTTGACCGGCATCGTCGCCAGCGCCGACGATAGCCAGTACAAACTTGGGCCTGATTCCCAGATCAAGCCCGATGTTCCTCAAGGCAAAGTCACCGAACACACTTGGAAGAGCCAGATCTTCGACGGGACAAATCGTCGCTACAGCATCTACGTGCCAGCTCAATACGATGGCTCCAAACCAGCAGCCGTGATGGTTTTTCAGGATGGGCATACGTATGTCAAACGCGATGGCAAGTTTCGTGCCCCTGTTGTGATGGACAACCTGATTCATGCAGGCGAAATGCCCGTCACGATCGGCATCTTCCTCGATCCAGGGCACAAGAAACCCCTTCCCGAAAAAGCAGGTTGGGAACCAGCTCCCGAAAATCGATCGTTTGAATACGACTCGCTCGGCGATCAATATGCACGCTTTGTCATCGACGAAATTTTGCCAGAAGTTTCCAAGCAATACAAGCTAACCGACAATCCAGAGATGCGGGCCATTTGCGGAATCAGTTCCGGTGGTATCTGCGCGTTCACGGTCGCTTGGGAACGCCCCGACATGTTTCGAAAAGTGCTCAGCCACGTCGGTAGCTTTGTGGATCTGCGCGGTGGTCACAACTATGCGCCCATGATCCGAAAAACTCCGAAAAAGCCGATCCGCGTTTTCCTTCAAGATGGAAGTGGCGACTTGGATAACAAGTTTGGAAATTGGCCGCTTGCCAATCAGGAAATGGCTGCCTCGCTCAAGTTTAGCGGCTACGACTTTGAATTTGTGTATGGTACTGGCGGCCACAACGACATCCACGGCGGATCCATCATGCCCGAAGCGATGCGATGGCTTTGGCGCGATTGGAAATCTGAAAAGTAGTTCATCAACTGGTGCTGGTTCCGTCCCAACCATCGAAGTGCAACGAAGACATTATGATTCATTCCGGTTTATCTCAGAAACGACCTTCACATCCACTGGCAGTCGCGATTTTGCTCATTTGGTTAGCCTATTCGGCCAATCAAGCAACCGCGCAAGTCAACCCGCCCGAAGCGTGGAGTCAAGCGGTTTCGATCGCGGACAAGATTACCGAGAACTCGTTGCATGGCCACATCCAGTTTCTTGCGGACGATCTTCTGGAAGGTCGAGGACCTGGATCGAAAGGGGATGCCATTGCTCAACTCTATCTGGAAACTCAGTTTCGCAGCATGGGCTTGCTCCCACTCGATTCGCTTAAGTCATACCGACAAAAGTTTCCAATGCTTGGCTTGTCGTCGAACTCGTCGAAGACTTGGAAATTCGGTCCCACCAAGAACAGCAAGACCGAAATCGAGTTTCGTACCTTCAACGATTTCATTGCGGTGGCGGGTAAGCCTGCATCCAACATCAACGTGAAAGACGCGGAGATCGTTTTTGTCGGCTATGGTATCGAAGCCCCAGAATTCCAATGGAATGATTTCAAAGGCAAAGATCTCAAGGGGAAAATATTGTTGATGATGAACAATGACCCCGAGTCCGACCCAAACTTATTCGCAGGCTCACGGCGTTTGTACTACGGTCGCTGGGATTACAAGTATGAAAGCGCCTCGCGTCAAGGCGCGGCAGGTGCTATCCTAATTCACACGACTCCGTCAGCTGGCTATCCATTCACCGTCATACAAACTTCTTGGACGGGCGAAAGGTTTGAACTCCCAGATAGCAAAGCACCGGGAATGGAAATCAAAGCATGGATGACCGAGGAGGCAACCGCTAAGTTGGTTTCCCATGCAGGCTTTGATCTGAACGATCTGCGATCGAAGGCGGAATCTCGCGATTTCCAACCGGTGCCACTCGGTGTTTCGCTGAATACATCCCTCAATTGCGAAGTACGCAAGAAGGAGACTGCAAACGTGCTCGCTGTCTTGCCAGGTAGCGATCCAAAGATTGCGGATGAGTACGTTTTGTTTATGGCGCACCACGATCACATCGGGCTTGCTGCCGATCGCGATCAACGCGGGGACAACATCTACAATGGAGCGATCGACAATGCATCGGGGACCGCAGCGCTTCTTGCCATTGCAACCGCGATCAAAGAGAGCGGAATTCGCCCAAAGCGATCGCTTGTTTTTGCTGCGGTTGGAGGAGAAGAGCAAGGCTTGTTGGGCTCGAAGTATTTCGCAGAGCGTCCTCCCATACCAAACGGAAAGCAATCCGCAGTTGTCAACATCGACGGTATTAACTTTCTCGGAAAGACCAAGGACGTCAACGTGATCGGGGCAGGGAAGAGCTCGTTGGATCGTTTGGTCGAAAGCGTCGCAAGATACCAAGACCGGGTGGTCGTTCCTGACCGAGAACCGAGCAAAGGTTACTACTATCGTTCGGATCAGTTTTCGTTAGCAAAGGTAGGGGTCCCAGGCGTTTATTTGCACGCCGGACATGTGGTTCAGGGCAAGCCGGAGGGATGGGGCAAAGAACAACTCGATGCCTGGACAGAAAAACACTACCACCAGCGCTCCGATGAATATGATCCAAACTGGGATCTCTCGGGAGCCATTTTGGATATCCAATTGCTATTTCATGTCGGCTGGTTAGCAGCCAATGCGGAAGCCATGCAATCGTGGACGCCAGGTGATGAATTCGAAGCCGCACGCCTCGAAGCGATTCGGTTGGCTCGCTAGCGTTATTGCTCCTAGGCAAGTGAGTTATGGCTGTGAAGTCTTGCTGCGGTGGACGTTGCGAAAAATGACTACTTTTGGTAACCCGACGCGTTGGCGAGCGATTGCAATCGGCGCCTCGCTTACGGGCACGGGATACCATCGCGTGGCACGAGCGCTCGTGAATCCATGGGCGAGACGCCTCATCTTTACCCACAAGTCGCAGCACGTCAGACTCGAAATCCTAATGGATTTGCGTGATCCCATCGCATTTTCTCCCCCTCGCCCCGCGTCGGGGAGAGGGAGTCGGGGGGTGAGGGGTAGAGCCCTGACATGGTAGCCTCCGGTTCAGTTATTTGTTTACGCTTCTGAAACGAGGATCGACATTGAATTCACGATCAAAAAACCAATCAAAACACAGTGCAAAACCCCTCACCCCCGCCCCTCTCCCCGAGTACTGCCGAGACCAGGGCGAGGGGAGCAAGATCAAAACTGTTGGGTAAAGATGAGGCGAGCGCGCCCATGCCACTTTCGAATACGCCGTCTAGAATGATTCAAGACGCACTGTGCTGACTGCCGAAGATTTGATGGTAGATCCGATTTTTACGGCGCTCCATCAAGCAACATTGCTAGCGTCTCATTTAATGAGTGCAGAATAAGCGATTTCGTTCATGAAAACCTCCAGGAATCTTCAATCCACGATCGTCCTCCGCAATCTTTCCCGACGTCTACTACTGGCCTCGGTTGCTCTTGGTGGTGCGAGCTACCTGCCGGGTTGCAGTTCGACTCCTGGTGCCAGACCATCCATCTGGCCAACGAAGACGATTGACGCGTCAGCGACCGGTGCTGGAACGGGAGTGACTGGCACGATCGCTTCCACGTCCAAAGCGGTCAAAGGTCAATTCGCGTCCATGGGGACCGCCGTTTCCTCGGCATATGGCAAGGCAAAGACAGCCATCACTTCACCGTTTAGTGCGTCCGACAGCCCAACTTCGGATCCGGCAATCGCGGCCATCCCGGGTGCAAAGCCAACGATTGGGCCGGAACTCCATGTGATGAATGGTCAATTGCACGAGTCGCAAGGAAACTACGCAAAGGCGATTGATAGTTTCAGCAAAGCACTTGAGATCGAACCGAAGAACCCTGCGGCCTTGTTAAGTACGGCACGACTCTACGAGCGGCAGAACGAAAAAGAAAAGGCCGTCCAGTTCTATCAAAAAGCAGCCGAAGTGGCGCCCAACGCTGCCGTTTTTGCAGATCTTGGAAACCTTCAAGCTCGAAATGGCAATCTCGTTGCAGCCAAAGATCAACTTCAAAAAGCAGTGACTCTGGACTCGAAGAACACGACCTACCGATCCGCATTGGCAGGTGTGTTCTTGGACTCAGGCAACACCGACTCAGCGATGTCGGAGTTGATGCAGGTCAACAGTCCTGCCATGGCGAATTACCAAATGGCATATTTGCACTTCGCTCGCAAAAATGTCCCTGCGACTCAACAGTATCTTGGAAACGCTTTGCAAATCGATCCAAATCTAAAGCCTGCTCGCGATTTGATGGCAAGCATGGGCGGAGCACAGAACATTTCGCAAATGGCACAGCAAGGGCAGAGTATGGTTCAGCAAGCCCAAGGGATCTACCAACAGGCCGGTGCGATAGGAAGCAACGTTCAAGGTTTAATGAATACGGCTCCAGTCCACTCAGCTCCGCAAATGCAATTACCACCAGCGGCCTCCAATTCAGTTGGCTATGCTCCGGTAACCGCCTACATGGGTGGCCAACCAAATCCCAACACAACCGGCTTGCCACCAAATCAAAATGCATCGGGTGTCAATTCGAATCTTCGCCGCTAGGTGTTTTAGTCAGCCGGGTCAAATCGCTATGTCAGAGGACGTTCATGTTGGCGACCAAGATGAGGAACTCCCTTTTCTCGATGATTTGGACCACACGATTTATCAATGGCAGATGTGGGCGGATGGTGTCGGCGAATTGGGGCAGCGCAAGCTCAAGAATGCTCGCGTCTTCATTTCGCGAGTCGGTGGAGTTGGGGGGGTAGTTGCTTACGAATTAGCCGCAGCCGGCGTTGGTAAGCTTGTACTCGCCCACGGTGGCAAGATTAAGCACAGCGACTTGAACCGTCAACTGCTCATGACCTACGATCGACTAGGGCAATCAAGAGTCGAAACCGCTAGGCAGCGGTTGCTGCAACTCAACCCGCGAATTCAGGTTGATATCGTCGACGCGAACATCAATGATGAAAACGTGGATGCATTGGTTTCTCAAGTGGATATCGTGGTCGACTGTGCGCCGATCTTTGAAGAACGATACGCGATGAACCGAGCGATTGTCGCTCAAGGCAAGCCGATGGTGGAATGCGCCATGTTTGAATTGGAAGGGAGCATTACAACAATCTTGCCGGGACGAACTCCTTGCTTGGCATGTTTGTCGCCGAATCCGCCCCCAGCATGGCGCCGTCAATTTCCCGTTTTTGGTGCCGTTTCTGGTACCGTGGGTTGCTTGGCCGCCGTCGAAGTCATCAAGTTGATCACGGGAATCGGCGAGTCTTTGGCCGGTACGCTATTGGTGATGGATCTTGCCTCCATGACTTTTTCGCGACGCAAAATCCATCAAGATATGGAATGCCCCATCTGTAGCGTATAAAGTAGCACAGTCGTACCAGTGAGTCCCATTGCTAGGAAATCCCTTTGCCGTATTTATGGATGTTGATCGGTTCGGTTTGCTTTGCGGCTATGGCGTTGTTGGCTGAGTCGCTCAGGGATCAGTTCACTTATCCGTGGATCACCATGGTGCGGTCTGGTATCGCGACAACCCTGGCCATTGCTTTAACACTGCTGGGTGGAGCGCAACTGGTCTTTCTGCGGCCTGTAACTCTTTGGATCAGGTCGCTTTCCGGGTGGGCGAGCATGATTTGTGGTTTCTATGCGCTAACTC
Organism: Pirellula staleyi DSM 6068; assembly: GCA_945870455.1. Lineage (GTDB taxonomy): Bacteria > Planctomycetota > Planctomycetia > Pirellulales > Pirellulaceae > JBKCUI01. Next base: position 8,277 of record CAMBSL010000036.1, read on the forward strand.
ATTACGACGTCGAAATCGTTCTTGCTTTGACAAACATGTATCCACTGTGGGTTGCGATTCTGTCGTGGCCATTGCTGGGCAAAACACCTTCGCTGAAGACTTGGTTGGCATTGTTTGTCAGTTGTATCGGTATGTGGCTGGTCTATGCCAGCAGCATTTCATTCGAGACGATCCATACGAGCCGAGCCTATAATCCTCGGTTGGCGATTCCCATGGCTATTTTAGCAGGCATGCTCAGCGGTGTCGCATTGATCAATTTGCATCGAGTGAAGCACATCGATACGCGAGCCGTTGTCGCACATTTTTCCGCCGTAGCAACCGTACTGAGCTTGGTCGTTTGGATTTTTATCCCTGTCTCTCCACCAGTCGATGTCGTAGATCGCGCAAGCGTGCTTCGTCTCTTGGGAGTTGGTCTCGCTGCAACCTTGGGGCAAATTTGTTTGACAATGGCGTTTTCGACCGGATCGCCTGCTCAAGTAAGCGTTGTCGGGCTATCGCAGGTGGTCGTGGCAGTCATCGTCAAATTCATTATCGAGGGGCGAATTCCAACGGCAGGAAGCATGCTTGGAATGTCGCTAGTTGTCGCCTCAACGATTTGGGTAATCCTCTCGCACTCAGAGAGACGAGAACGCGAGTCACCGGGTGGCACGCCCTGAGGCACCTTGCATTCATCGGCTCAGGCGACTGAATCTCTAGACCACGCAATTTAGACCCAGCCGACAGAAGTCAAAGTAGTAGGCAACATTCCATGTGCCGTCCACCTAGAATGTCAAAGTAGTAGGCACATTCCATGTGCCGTCCACCTAGAATCCTGGCACAAGCTTGACTGCGAACGGCACGGCGGAGCGTGCCTGCACCTTTTGTCGGCTGTATCCGTTTATCGCGGCTTTCGCCAAGGTCGGTTGTAGCCGAGCTTTTCTAGTGCGACATATACCTCTTCGAGTGTCTTTTCGCCGAAGTTTGCGATGCTCAAAAGCGTCTCGGGAGTACTGTTCAACAAGTCGCGTACCGAGAAGATCCCTTTCTCTTCGAGACAATTGGTCGTCCGTACTTGAAGGCCTATCTCGGCTGTACTCAAGTCCAAACGATCCTTCAATCGACGTGCTTGTTCGTCTGCTTGGCTAATGGGAATACGAGTCATTCGATTTTCACCTTGTTGCAAGTCGTTGCCGCAGATAGCCAGGGACGAATCACCGTTCTTCGTCCCTCACCTGTCCATCTGCCGTATCTGTAACTAGGTGGCAAAGTATAACAAACTCGCATAATTCGTAAGCACTTCCTGCTACGAATCGCTAAAATATTCTCAGCAACGCTAGCATTTGCAGACTGTATAAAAACAAATGACTGCACCTAAGCATTGCATCCCGACAACCTTAGGAACCATGCATGTTCTTGCTGATGATAAACTGGATTCGATCCACCCTCCCGCGATTTTTTCTTGTTGCGTTTCTATGTTGTTTGAGTGTGGGAATTCAAACAACGGGAGGGACAGATCCAAAGCCGCAGTCTCCTGAGTCTCCTGTCGCTCCAGCCGACAGTCTCAAATGGTTGGAAACGCAGGCTGGTTTCCGTGTCGAGCTCGTAGCTGCAGAGCCGCAGGTCGTCGATCCTGTTTCGATGCAGATCGACGAGCAAGGTCGAATTTGGGTGGTGGAAATGCGAGACTATCCGACCGAGGACGATTCACCCAAAAGCCGCATCGTGGTTCTACAAGACAACGACCAGGATGGGTTTTATGAGAGTTCAAAGGTCTTTGCGGACAAACTCCGTTTCGCAACCGGAGTTCAGCCTTGGCAAAATGGAGCATTAGTAACAGTACAAGGTCAGTTGCTGATGCTTCGCGATACCGACGGTGATTTACAAGCGGATACACAGGAGGTTTGGCTCGAGGGTTTTGCATCGGGCAATCCGCAACTGCGAGCCAACCATCCGACCATCGCCCCGGATGGTTGGCTGACCATTGCAAGTGGCCTGCGCGGCGGCAAGATCAAACAATCCATTCCATTCGCAAAGCCTGATTCGCAAGAGACGGAGCTATTGGATATAGCCGGATGTGATTTGCGAATTCATATGCTCACGGGTAAGGTCGAATGCATTGCGGGCCCGACCCAGTTTGGGCTTTCATTCGACAAGTTTGGGAATCGCTATGGCTGTTCTAATCGCCAGCCTTGCTTTGAGATCCTAAGCGAGCGAACGGACTTAGGCGCGAGTCCGCTTGCTGGTCTAGCTGCTGCGACTTCCGAAGTCTCGCCTGGAGAATCGGCTTCCAAAGTTTACCCGCTGGTCAACGCGTGGACGACGTCGAATCTGCATGCAGGTCAATTTACGGCGGCATGTGGACTACTCGTTTCTCACAGTCGACATTTTGGTGACGCACCTTTTGCGACCGCACTTACTTGCGAGCCGACCGGCGGGCTGGTTCAAGCCCGATCAATGACTCGACAGAACGGACGCTCGAAAGTTTCAGATGAACCTGCATTGAAAGAGTGGCTTGCGAGTCGCGATTCTTGGTTTCGCCCAGTGGACCTATACGAAGGTCCGAACGGAGACATTTATGTCGTAGACATGTACCGGGCCGTAATCGAACATCCCGAATGGGTTCCAGCCGAACTCAAGGCGCGACCCGACCAACGCTTCGGAGACTCGCATGGTCGCATCTATCGAGTGACGCGTTCGGCAGGAGAGAAGGGAAAAAAGGACAGAACAGTCCAGCCTGACATCGCGGAGTGGATTAAGCACGAGGATACTTGGAATCGAATCATCGCGTCACGCTTGTTCTTGGAAGCCATGCATCGCGAACGCGACGAATCGTTGATCGAGCGAGTTCGAGCCATTGCTCTTGATCCGATGCTTGGAGATGGTTCGATTACATGTGCTTGCTCACTATTGGCCTCATGCGGCGCGCTGGATGAACGTACCATCAATCTTCTGCTTCAATCCCAAAACGCGCACCGCCGTACGTTTGCATGGAATTGCTTGCGTCAAGTGCCGGCCGAGACTTCGGACCGATGGTGTGATGGTGCAATGGACGCGATTGGCAACGAGGATGCGACGCTGGACGAGTTGCGGGCGGCAGCCTGGTTCGTCTCAGCCCATGCCAATCAAATTGATGTGCCCGCAGATGTATTTCTGAAATTCTTCTACAGGAACGCGGCTAAGGCGTTGCTCCTGCACGGCAACGACGCCCACCTTTGGATGGCTATGTCGGCTGCCTGCAAAGGCGGGCTTTCTTCGCTCATCGAAAACTATCACTTGGCGATCTCGGAATCGAAAAACGATGCTTTTCCGGAAGTTGCTCGAGACGCGATCGTGCGACTTGCCTTACGCGTCGCACAACAAGGGTCCGAACTCAACATTGCCGAATGGATGGAGCGATACGCAAAGAGCTCTGCAACTCTAGTTAATGCCTCGGGCCATCAATGTACCTTTGCCATTTTGGAGGGCTTTGTTCGGTCCGGTAAAGTTCGAGTTGCTTCCGGCAGCTCATTTGAGCGACTGGTCCTAGACACGTGTACGTCGATCACAGATCCTATCAACCAGCGATCCGCGATTGCAATGCTGTCTGCTTGCTCGTCGAACGAGGCGAAGCGGACTTGCATGAAGTTACTAGAAGGATCCGACGCCAAGATATTGAAATTGGCTGTCGCGACCTGTTCCGCGCACGATACTCCCGAGTTTGGCATTTGGCTATTGGACCGCCTACCATCTGCAATGCCGGACATTCGGCAGGAACTCTTCATGGCCGTCAAAAGCAAACCAAGTCGGCTCATGGCGATGCTAGATCGACTGGAGTCAGGTGCAATGTCCACAAGAGTATTCGACGCGTCTCAGATGCAAAGCTTGCGAGCCATCCAAGATCCTTTGATCGCGCCGAGGCTAGCAAAAGTGCTTGCAGCTGCGATCAACTCGAATCGCCAGAAAGTGATAGATGACTACACGCAACAGCTCATGTCCATCCACGTTGATGAACATACGAATCGTGGCAAGGCTATTTTCGAGAAGAACTGTGCGGCATGTCACAGGCTCGACTCGGTGGGTACGATTGTCGGGCCTGATATATCGGATTCGCGAGTTCAGGCGTTTGATAAATTGCTTGTTTCGATTCTCGATCCCAATCGTTCGATCGATGCAAATTATTTCCGGTATCTAGCTCGAACCGAAGATGGCAAACTAATCGAAGGCGTTATGAAAGACTCCAACGCGAGCACGATTACCCTCCAAAATCAGAATGGCGCTACGATTCTGGAACGCTCCATGATCGAGGAGCTGAAGAGCTCAGGCACGTCGCTCATGCCCGAAGGGATCGAGGCTCAGATCCCCGCACGCGACATGGCTGACTTGCTGTGGTACATCAAGAATTGGCGGTACACTGCCGAAAGAATCCCCGCGAACGCAACCATTGGAAAGTAAACCTACGAGCGATTTTTTCGCTAACGGGGCTCGCACCAACAGGAAAAGGGAGCCGATCCCAAGCAATACCATGCTGCTAGGTTCGGGGACTGCCGCAACATTCCACGCAAGCCCGAAAGCGGAATTGCCGGTAGAGGAAACTTGAATGGTATACAAGCCGGCATTCAGATTTTTGAGGTAAATGTGTTCGACGTTGTCAACCAAGCTTCGGCTTGCCCCAATTTCAGTCCCAAGAAAACTCGTTGTGGAGTCAAAGAGTTTGAGGTCCATATTTGCAAGCGACAGCGTGGAATTGAAATTACCAAATCCATCCTGATACTTTGCGTTCCAAGCAAGCAAAATGGATGCTTCCGTGATCGTCTGTCCGACGTTGATGTTCCAATACAGTGGTTGTGTGGGATCGATAGAATCTCTGTAGTCCCACCCCTTTAGGTTGCTATTGGAGACAGGGACGCTAATGACTCCATTGGACTCCCCCGCTTGGAGTATTTTGTAACTGTTGTACACATTGACCTCACCTGCTCCAAATTTGCTATCGAGCGGTTGGGTGGATGTATTGGACCAAGTCGGGAAGGGGGCTTTGCTCGCACCAGCCATGATGATTGCTTTCATGGCTTCGCTGTTGCGAGCGTTCGTCATCCCAAGGTCGTTTGCTGCAGAGTGAAGCAGTGCGGCTGCAGAGCTGACAACAGGAGTTGCAAAACTAGTAGCATTCATCGGTGCGACGATATCGGGTTTCGTTCGGCCAGCAACGCCCAAGTTGGTTAGGCCAAAGCTATGTTGACCATCGCTCCTCCCAACGACGATCGAATTGTTCGACTGCCCATAGATGGCTGGTAACGCTCCAACGCCATTATTCAGAGCGACCACTGACGTAAAATTATCTCGCGTAATTGTATAGTCCAACCTAGCATTCGCCTCGACGGCGGCAGAGGCGGGAAAACCAGCATCAATCGTCCCTATGTAGGAATGATTGACGACTGAAAAGGAGGTTGCCGCAGGATTCGTGCCTGGCATTCCGCGTGCTTGTTGTGAATCCACAAAATTCGCGGCATCGTAGACGCGAATGTTGGTTACCCCCGGCGACATACTGGATGAGAGACCGAAAAATGTTTGCCCTACGACCGTAGCGTGGGCCGACGTGTTTCTTGGGTTTAGATTGCTTACGTCGACAAAGTTTTTGGAAGCAAATTGGGAGTCCGAAACATCGGGATAGTAAGTGTTTGAGCCTGCAGCACCAACATTTGCTTCGATGAATGCCACGGTAATCCCTGCACCATTTGCCAGGGTAGGCCCAACCTCGTTTTTCAGTTTATCGAAGCCTACTTGCGCCTTATAGGACTGCGCAGCGACAAAGGAGCCTGAGATAAGATGGCATGCAATCGCGACCAACACGAACCGCCAAATTTGAACTCGAATCATTACCATAATCATTTAGCCATTCGAAAAACAAAGGAAAAACATCGCCGATCGAAACCAAAATCCTTAATCGCACATACCAAATCTCGCAGGCTCGTCGTGCGCATCGTTGGGCTTTTTCACATCAACGAGAAGTGTCAAAAAAGTATTCTTTATCATACTCAAGTTAGAATCCCGAACCACCATTGGTCTACTGCTTTCTTGCATCGATCCATTCAGACGCCCATGCAGCAGCTTTATCATCTAGCTTTGGTCGAGGAGGTTGGCTGTAGTCGATCGATGCGCAGCGACCATGACGATAGCAATCGTCCAAGAGCGGCTGAATCCGCAAAGCGATGTCAGGGTCGGTGTGCCGACGCGGAATGCGAAAATTGGGAACCGCTTGCTCCAATGCAACCGAGATGATTTCAGCTTGATCAGGCCGATAAGCACGTCGAATGCACACAATGTAAGTCGTACGCTTTTGCCAAGGCATTACGCCTTCTGGAACTGCAACAAGGAAGGTGCCAGGGCGGATGAGGTCGATCTCCACCAAGTTGACGCCAGCCTCCCACACAGCCCAATGGAATTTTGCTCCATTCTCTCCGGCACTCAATTTTCTCCGGTACTCAGGGGAGATACGCGTCAGCGATAGTGTGATCGAAGTCATATTACCGCTGATGACCAATGCATCGAAGGCTGCGGGATTCCCGGATCACGTCAAATCCCGGTCGCGGACACCGAGGAGGTAGAGGACGGAATCGAGACCCATCGTGGAAACTTGGTGTTCTGCGGACTGACGGACGACTGGCTTTGCATGGAATGCGATTCCCAATCCAGCTCGAGCTAGCATCGGCAAGTCGTTAGCGCCATCACCGATGGCGATTGTTTGTTTTCGGTCAATCCCCTCATTCGTTGCCAGCTGCTCTAGCAAGACAGCTTTTCGCTGTGCATTGACGATCGGTCCAAGAACCTGGCCAGTCAATTTACCATTGATGATCTCTAGCTCGTTGGCGTAGACATGATCGATAGCCAGACGCTCCTGCAAATACCTGCCGAAGTAGGTGAAGCCACCCGAGAGAATGGCCGTACGATACCCGAAACGGCGAAGCGTGGTCAGCAAGCGTTCTGCCCCTTCGTTGAGTTCAAGTCTGGCGGCGATCTTGGGCAAAACACTTTCGGGCAAACCGGCGAGTTTTCCCACGCGAAGTCGAAGCGATTCATCGAAGTCCATTTCGCCGCGCATGGCTGCCTCGGTAATCAAGGAGACTTCGCCACCAACCCCAGCCTCCTTCGCAAGCTCGTCAATGACTTCAGCTCGCAAGAGGGTCGAATCCATATCGAGTGCAACGACACGTCGATTGCGACGGTAGGCGTCGTCTCGCTGCCAAGCCAAATCTAGGTTCAGTTGACTTGAAAGTTCGAGAAGGCGTGCCTTGAGTTGTGTCGAGTCGCGGGGCTCACCGCGCAGTGAAAATTCGACACAGGCTCGAGTCAACGCGTTCGTTGTGATACGCGGTGGTCGTCCCGATAGCCTGGTGATGACATCGATGTTTAACCCTTGTTCCGACAACATATGACTGACGGCATAGAACTGTTTTGCGGAGATGGCTCGCGATAACAACGTGAGAATGAACCGAGACTTCCCTTGACGATCAACCCAGTCATCGTAGTCGTGATCGAGAATTCGCTTGGTATTGCATTTTAGGCCAAGCGAATGGCCTCGTTCCTGCAACTCTTGAATAATCGTCTCGTCGCATTTTCCTGCTGGAATTCGAACCAGAATACCCAGCAGTAGCGATTGGTGTATGACCGCCTGATTGACATCGATAATCATGCAATCGGAGTTTGCAAGAAGTTCGGACAGCGAGGCAGTCAGGCCGGGACGATCCTCGCCTGTAAAGCGGAGCAAGACGAGAGTCGAATCCAGATTGGGCGGTTTTTCATTCATGAAAGGGATTCTAGTGAATCCTCCGGGATTCAACGAGCCAGGTCCCACGGGATTTTAGTACTGTTGGGTTTTTACTGGGCATCACGTGAAGAGGCTGTGATTTTATTGTATTCGACTCACCGGACGGCTTGCGCCATTCCGCTAACCAGCAACGTCATTGCACTTCGCAAGCCAAGGGCTTGCCCGTAAGGCCGTTTAGCAAATTCTCCACGGACAATTCCGCCATCCGTCGACGAGTCTGTACGGTAGCGCTCCCGACATGGGGCGTAATGGTGACGTTTTCGAGCTTCAGAAGAGGATGCTCGCGAGGCAAGGGCTCTGGTTCCGTCACATCCAACGCGGCTGCAAAGATTCGCTTCGCGATCATCGTCTCCGTTAAGGCTTGGGTGTCGACGATACCGCCACGTGAAATGTTCACCAACGTCGCGGTTGACTTTAACAACGCGAGTTCCCGAGCGCCGATCATGCCAGCCGTCTCCGCTGTCAAGGGAACCATCAACACAACAAAATCGCTCTCCCGAAGAAGTTCATCGAGTGAGACATACTGAGCGGAATAGTCGCTTTCGGCAGTCATTCGGCGGTTTCGATTGTGATATAGGATTCGCATGTCGAAGCCGGTGGCTCGCTTGGCGATTTGTGTTCCAATGCTTCCCATGCCAACAATCCCCAATGTCGCGCCGTGAACGTCGCGTCCATGACGGTCGTTGGCGTCGAAAACCGTTGGTTCTAATCGTCGAGCAAATCGGTCCCCCTCAACCAAACGACGAGCTGCAGCCAATAACAAGGCCATTGCCATATCGGCGACCGCTCCATCCAAAACTCGCGGTGTATTGCCAACTGGAATTCCGCGTTGCTTCGCGGCGACAAGATCAATATGGTCGACCCCGACTCCGTGATTCGAAATTACCTTCAAATTAGGAGACCGGTCCATGAGTTCTGCATCGACGCTTGCATGCCCATAGCAGTAGATGGCATCGACCGGTTCCTGGTTTTCATCCCAAGGCACCAACTCGACACGTTTCGCCAGCAGCTCTTCTAGCGTAGGATTGAGAAACCGTTTTGCTAGAACTCTTGGTCGGCGTTTCATGCAATGTCTTTTGCGGATGAATAGGGCAAGCGAAGTATAGTCACCGGACAGGCTTGGGCTGTTACGCTGTTAGGGAGTGCCATTTGGCCCTTCGACTGATGCCTCTGCGCGTGCCACCCGAGTTGGACCAGATTCCAAGCATGATAGCGAAGACCCAGGGCAGCGTCGAGGTTTCTTGCATGTACCTGAATCGCCGGGCTCGAAGGCTTCACAGGTTTGAACGTTTCGCCGCTTCCACATGCAAACGCTATGACCCTCGCAATCCTTAGCATCTGAAATTTTATTCGCGTGGAAAAGCATATTGACTCAAGCCGTGACGCGAGTGTCTCGATGTTCCGAAAGATTCCATTCGGAGTCGATACGTTTTCCAGTACGCACATGGATGTGCTCGGTCCGCAACAACCGGGAGTCAGGCCAGACGCTTGACCTATACCACGTCCTATGAGCTCCAATTTTCTACAAAAGCCTATCGGAATCGTGACGGTCCTAACCGCCGCAGTCGGTGGCCCATACGCTGCTTTTGAAACCGATCTTGGTACCTCGATGCGTAAGTCGTTGGTCAACGCCAGTTCCATCGCGACGACCAATAGCAGCGAGGCCCAACTCTCAACGCCCGAGCAATCGGATCCGTACTCGCTCTTGGGATCCAAAGGCAATTCAACGCCGCAAAGCGCTTTGACACCGAACGGTTACGTCTCAGGTGCGAATGCTGCGGTGACGGAAAGTGGTTGGAGAAGCGATTCCTCGACGCCTGCGGGGCAATTGGTGTCAACCGTCTATGGACCAACCACCGTTTATCCGGTTGGTCCCAATACTCCTTTTCCAAATGCGGGAGCGTTCCAACAAGGTGCTTACCCTCAAGCAAGCCAACCGTTTCTACAAGGGATACCGCAGGCTTATGTATCGGGATACTTAGGCAATCCGATAGCCATACCTAACCCTACCTTGGAGAACCGTGCGGGACCATCGCAGGTCATACCTGGGGGAACAGATCAGCTTTGGGATTACACGTTGGGCACTCCCTCGCTGCCACAGCTCCAGCAGCAACCACAAACTGCGGTTGGAGGTGGAGTTGTGAATGACCTCCGAGAAGTTCTGCGGTTTGACATTGTTCCAGGCTGGCTACCTCAGCGATTTGCTAGGGTAACCACAGTGACCTCCAACGTCCAAATGGACGGCTTGCGAGTTCCGCTAATCACTGGCACTCAACCCAAAGATATCGCGGGCTCGTTGACCTATTACTTCGACGCGTCCAAGGCCTTGAAACGTATTAATCTGCATGGTCTGACAGGTGACCCGACGCAATTAATCGCCCTGATGGTCCAATTCTATCAATTGAAACCCGAGCAAAGCTTAGGTGGACAATTGTTCACATCTCGATGGAACAATCGCGTTACAAGCGTCATGCAAATCGCCCCAGCACCCATCATTTATGCAGGCGCAGATCATTCGAAGTACATCATTTTCCTCGAACTAAACCAACCGTCGAGCCATTACGCGATTAGCGAAGAAGCGAGCGAAATCCTTCGTACCTTGCAAGCCACGCAACGCTGGTGATGTTAGCGGTTGCTGCACATGATCTGGCTAACGCTACGAGCATCCGGAAACCAACAAATCACATAGGTGTTTTGACCGTCGACAACGCGGACGGACGTTTGCTGGCTTGGCCCAATAGGTCGGTTTCCACTCAAGGGGCTCAATTGCAATTGATGATCGCCCGTTGGCACTTCGACTCGCAGGACTTGGATGTCGCGTGGGAGCAAGCCCCAGCAGCGCGTATCGGCTGCCTCGCTTGCCTCCCAAGCGATACCTGCCAAATCCATTCCGATCGCAGTTAGACCACCCTTGTCCATCGAGCCTTTGGCAGCCACAATCGTCGCTTTCTTGATGACTCGCCTTGCAACCGCGCGAGCCATGATCGAATTCCGATTTGCTTGAAACGTCGAAACGGCGAGCTGCTCGATGTTGGCCAAGGATGATGTGGGTCCAATGCGCTGAGCGTTGATTTGAACACCCACAGCGTCCACGTCGGTAGGAGGAACAACGATGTCTGGTATCTTGATCGGCGCGATGGTCGGCGGCAGTTTATAAGGCCCGACTGCGGATATGATCTGGTCGGCTATGAGCAATGCGGCGCTGGTGGGGTGCTCTGCCACTTCGACTTTGTATGGGCCTCGACCAACCATCGCAAACACATAGACTACGCCGTGACCAGGTTGTGAATGCACTCCACTCTGAACACGAGCCAAATCCCATTGCAACGGCTCGCTATTCGGTAAAAGCTTCGAAGCGATCGCATAGTTTCGTGACGCATCATCGTAGTCGTGATGTGTGGCTTCACGAAGCATGCCTCGCATATAGAATCCAAGGGGCAGCGGCGTGTATTCATCTTTCTTTTTGCCACTGCTCGATTCGAATTGATCCGCAAGTTGTTCGTGCTTGTCTTGGATTTGAAGCGTATAGCTCTCGGCATCCATTCCATCCTGCATCAGATTGGAAAGCGACAGGAAGACTCGCAGCAAAATTTTCTCGTAGTCTTCACCTGAATAGGATCTCACTTGATCGTCCGTCCACATCGAGACCGTTTTTTCTGCAAACGAGTCTTGTTCGAGATGATCAAAGCGATCGCGAACGTCTTTGAGCCGCGTCTCGGCTTGCTTGGCTTGGCCGCTCAAAAGATCGACAACGGCTAAATCCAAATTGACAACATCGCGATCATGTCGATTGGTTTTGGAGAGTTTCTCAAGACTTTCGCGGCAGGCCTGGAGTTGGCCATCGTAGAAGAGGTTGCGAGGTTGGGCGATCCGTTTCGCATGCGTGGAACAGCCACTCTGGCTCACCGACACCAGTCCCGCTAAAAGATAACCAATAGCGAGAAGGATTGCGGCCCGATATTGAGTTACCGATGTACGGGACGGATCGCATCGAATCATCGTTTGAGTGGATTGTAGTTCCAGATCTTGCCCATCGCGGACTTGTGATAACCCTTGCGCACTTCAGATGAGAGCTTGTCGTACGCGCCGGTGTGCACGTTCGTTAACTCAAGTGTTAACTCATAGTCGCGCTGCGTCGAACTGTTGCGTTTGGTTGTTCCGCTCGTTAGCGTCGCGTACAAGAAGTAATCGACCGGGGCACCGCTGCGTTGGAGCACCGCAGTGAATAACTGCATGTTGTCTGGAAGCATTAACGCATCGGGTCGCATGCGTGTTTCGTGTAACGCAGCATCCACCATTCGGCGGCTGATTGGGGTAAACGACTGCGACTCCAAAATTTTGGAATCGATTTGATTGTAGAGTTTGTCTTTGTAATCGCCGATGTCTTCCGCGCTCTTGTTCTCGATCCCGATGAAGCAGATCGTTTTCTTCGCTGGGAATCCGTCTGGCCCGATTTTGCAATCCTCCGGGGAAACTTGTTGCCTTGCCAGAAATTTGGCTACAGCTTCGTCTACCAAAGGATCGAAAACCTCCGCACCTGCTTCGTGGCTACCGACAAGATTCTCCGCACCCGGTTTGATCACGTGTCCATATTGATAGCCCCTGCATCCGGCAAAACCGACGGCAGTGAGCATTGAGAAACAGGTAAGCCATTCTCGACGATGCATTTGGGATTCCTTCCCCGCAAAAATCATTCGACACTTTCCACGAATTGTGCAATTCCGCGTCCTTGTAGACAATAGGAATATCGGAAAAACAAGTGCTGATCATGCAGGACAATAGGCACATAATCGAAAGCCAGCAATCTTCGAATCAACCTAGATTCGCTAGCAATCCATCGAATTGTTGGCAAACCATCCATGTAGAAAAACGGATCCGAGTTGCGAGAATGCCCTAAAGTTTGGTATGAAACGCATCGGTCGACGACAGGGGAATTCCTAAGTTCAGCGGATCATGAAGTGCTCAGTATTTTTATTGCAGATCTCGAAAACCAGGAATATGCAGCCGCAATCCTGGAAGTCTTGCAAGGCAATCGAATGGCAATGGAGCTAGTTTCCAAAATTGGATTTGCCCAATATGAGCTTTACCCAACCTCGGTTGGAGCGATCGTCATGCAAAAGCGTCTCGAGGATCGATCCACATGACAAAAATCGATCGCTATCTGTTGTTTCTGTACTCTCGGGTCTTTGTCATTTGCTTTTTGACATTGTCTGGTTTGCTGATCGTTGTTCAAGTCTTCACCAACTTAGAAGAGCTGATCGCGTTCGGCAAAGTGCGTGGTGGTTTTCTGCGCGGACTTGCTGAGTACTTTAGTCCGTACATGTTGAGTATCTACGATCGAATGTGCGGCCTGATGACATTATTGGCAACTATGTTTGTAGTGGCTTGGCTTTATCGAACCAACGAGATGACTGCTCTGCTGGCAGCCGGTATTAGCAAAGGCCGGATCCTGCGCCCAATTCTCATTATGTCAGCCATTCTCATTGGTTTGGCTGCCATTTCGCGAGAGTTATTGATCCCAAATTATTCTGCCATGTTGAGCAAGACACCTCAAGAATTGCTTACGGAAAGCATTCGCCCTGTTCGTCCGACAGAAGATCTCGAACAAGGTGTTTTGATCGCAGGCTTGCATTTGCAACCTGCAACTTTGACGATCAACCAACCGATTTTTAAATTTTTGGGGCCAGCAATTGAGGTAACGCAACAAATCACGGGCGTCTCAGCAAAATTTCTTCCGGCAGATGAAACTCATTCGGCTGGTTACTTGATCGTGGGAGCAAAAGGTGCAGAGCCATTGATCGGCAAGTCCTCTGTTCGCACCAAGACAGGTGACTATCTTTTGCTACCAACGGACACACCATGGTTGAAGCCAGACGAGTGTTTCGTTCCGAGCACGCTTGAGTTCGATGTGCTACGTGGCGGAGGCGCCAAGCAATTTGCATCCACAAGCGACCTAATTTGGCGGATGCGAAACCAGTCGCACTATTACGGAAGTGAGCTCAAAGTGGCCGTTCACACTCGTTTTCTGCAGCCATTGTTGGATTTCACTCAACTGTTGATCGGGGTACCCATGATCTTATCCAATCGCAACCGCAACTTGGTCAGCATGATCCTGTCCTGCATGCTCAGTTTCTCAGCTTTTTTCGGTATTAGCATTGGACTCAATACATTGGGGGCTCACGAGATGCTACTGTCGCCTGCCGCCGCCGCTTGGGCCCCCCTTTTGATTTTTGGACCCTACGCTTGGGCACAAGCCTCGCGAGCCATGCAATCTTAATCTCGTCCTATCGGCGATGCATCATGAACGCAAACAAATCGCGAACTTGATCTGCCGTCATCACATCCAGCATCCCGTCCGGCATAAGGGATTTCGCCGAATTGCGGGACTGTTCGATGTCCTCGGTCGCAATCGTAAGCTGCTCTTTGTCCGTTTGGACTGTCATTGCATTTTCCGTTCGTCCGACAATGACCCCTGTAATCACGCGGCCTTCCTTGAGGGCGATGATCGACGTCGTAAATTGTTTAGGTACTTCTGCGCTCGGATCGACAATATTCATCAACAAGTAGTCGAGATTCGTGCGATTCGTACCCGTTAGATCGGGCCCGATCGACTGCCCTTCACCATATAGTTTGTGGCAGTTCGCGCAAGACTTTTTGAACAGCATCGAACCATTTTCCAAATTGCCCTGGGCAAGCGTTGGGCCCGTGAGTTCCTTTTTCCAGCGATCGATGGTCTCCAGTTTGGCTTGCGTTGTTTCGTGGAGGACTCCCCATTTCAACTCAAGAACCGCTTGGATGCGTTCGTTTCCAAAGGCGAGCAATTGCCGAACCTGCGCTGCCGATAGATCGCGAGCATCTACTTTGTCCTTGTCGATTCCATCGATCAGTTCCATCGCATACGATTGCCGACTGCAGAGCGTATCCAATGCCAGACCTCGATTGCCATCTTTCAATCCGCTGAGGCGACTGATGAGCTCTTTGCCGGTTTTTGGATTGTCGAAGCTCGCTAAGGCTCGGATGGCAGCATCAGCGACGGCACGATCTCCCAGCAGTTTGTAAAACGTCTCGACAGCTTCAATGTCCTTGGCTTGAGCCAACGCCTTGATCGCATCTTCCCTTGTGACGGAATCTAAATTCGCATTCCCCGCTAATGTTCGCAAGTCCGCGAGCGCGGTTCCGTCCCCAAACAAGACACCCAACGCATCCATCGCAAACAGGACCTCTTTGTTTTTTGATGACCTCAGAGTTTTTTCGATGCTGGTCCAATTGTCCGGTGCTTTGACGCGTGCCCGCCCCGCCAACCCCGTTCGAAACGCGTTCAACAGTTCAGCTGCGGCCGCATCGTCGTGCGCGATTTGGCTTGAAATAAACGTCAATACTTGATCCGCGAGCGACATGTCTTTGTCGATCTCATAAGCCAAACGTCGTACCGCAAACTGCTGGAGCTTAGGAATCGAATTCAGCAAACGCACTTCCTTGACGGTTTTCACAATCGGTTCGATGCCATACCAAGTCATCAGAGTCAAGTTCGGATCGGCGGCGATCGTTCGCGTATTTTCCGGTTGTGATAAAATCGCGTTGGCCAACTCATGTCGTTCGCTTGAATCAAAGCGTCTCAAAACGGATACCAAGGCCAACAAAATATTGGCGGCTGGCTTTTGCTTTGCCAACGAAATGAGATCTGGGAGCAGTGCCTTGCGACGTTCCGGGTCATAGCATGAGATCTGTACCGCATGTTCAAGCAGTTCCAGATTCGAAGTCTTCAGCTCACGACGCAAGTCGTCCTGGCTGTTTAATCCGAGTGCTTCTGCCAGCAAAAGCGTCATTGGACGCCGATGACGCCCATCCGAGCCCAGCCTCGGATCGCGAAGCCGGGAATCTCCTTGTTGCCTTTCTTGCAAAATGCGAGTTGAGTGCCGAGCAAACCAAGCATCGTTTCCAACTGCGAATTCAAGAAGTGCTGCACTTGTCTGATCATTCAACGCAGGGCTAGGTTGGAAAGGCTTTGGCTTTCCATAAGCAATGCGATAGATCCGACCGCTAGTACGGTGAATTCCGTCATGATCATGGCACTCGCCATTGTCCGACCAGTCCGAAACGTAGATAGCACCTTCGGGGCCGGATTTGATGTCGACACCGCGAAACCAAGGGGATTTCACCATCATGAAATCGGGCTCGCGCTTACCCACGAATCCGCTGCCAGAACGCTCAAGCCGATTCACATTCAAACGCCGGCCGTGCGTGTTGCACATGAAGATCTTGCCGCGATACTCTTGGGGGAAATTGCTGCCTTGGTAAATCAACCCACCAACGTGAGAATGACCGCCCCCTAAATCACTTGCGACTCCATCTCGGCTTTCGCTCCATTTGCGAGTCGTGTCCCAGTGGTAATGATCCGCCGTCATGTCCATCAGTTCATAGAAATGAGGGTTGGAGTCCTGGCCGTACATTCGTTTGAAATGGGCGCCCGGCATTGCATGCCATAGGTGCCCTTGCACGTTATTGGTCATAAAGAACTGGCCGTCCGCGTTAAAGTCCAACCCCCACGGGTTGGTCGTTCCGTTACAAACAACTTCGACGGTTTTCTTGATGGGATGATAACGCCACACGCCGCAGTTCATGGCGGGACGTTCGGACTGTGGAGTTCCAGGGACTCCAGGGTACGACGTATCCACGATCCCATGTCGACCATACAACCAGCCGTCCGGACCCCAGATGAGACCGCTGACAAAGTTATGTCCGCATTCTTTGCTCCAACCGTCGAGCATTACAATGGGTTCGCCATCCGGCACATCGTCGCCGTTCTTATCGGGAATGAAGGAAAGTGTCCCGTCGTGAAGGATCCAAACTCCACCGAATCCCCAGGTCAAGCTGGTGAGCATGAAGCCCTTGTCCCAAAACACCTTGCGAGTGTCGTGCTTGCCATCGAAATCGGTATCCTCGAAGACGACGATTCGATCTCGCAACTTCGTTTCGTATGGTCCACCGCTGTAGGTGTAATTTTCAGCAACCCATAACCGACCTCGATCATCGAAGTCCATACAGATCGGCTGCTGAACATCGGGGTCTCCTGCAAATAGGGTCGCGTTAAAACCCGGCGGAAGCTCGATCAAGCTGACCATCTCGGCTGCTGCTGGTGGGTTCTGGCCGGCCGCTTCGGTGTTGAAGATTTTGGGAAAGTCGCTCTGGGAAAAAGCTCGACTTGGCCCAAATGTCAAGGCAAAACACACACAGCACGAAAGGATTTTTGCAAAACCACCAACCCTTACGGGCATGCCGTTTGACGCAGACAAGAGATACTTCATCACTGCACGTTCTATAAAATAATTTCGAAACTTGGAGAGGAAACTACCGCGAATTATAGCTAACAAATTCGGAGACCGGGTTATTCGGGAAGGGTGATGGTACAATTTCGTCAAATCTGAGACGATCGCATCGACAAGGCGAGATGCTGCTCGCCTAATGACACGTGTGTCACAATCGGATTGCCCCGGACTCCTGACCACTTTATTTGCTGTTGTTAGCCAATTGCTTGCTCGCCAACCTAAATCGATCGGTAACTACGTTTCGGCTTCCTGGCCTGTTTTGGTGGGGTCACTGGTTGCCGGAATCTGCCTTGCAGCTATCGTTCTGGCGATTCTCGGAGAGAGCCATCGTCAACGTTGGCAATCCGCTCAGCAAGCTCTCGCGATCGCCGATTTGAGCGCTATTGAAGCCATGCGTCGTATTGGAATGGTCGCTGCGACGACTCCTGCGCTGCAACGCATAGAATCGATAACGTCCGTGTCACAAACTTCGATCGAAGCGTTACGAAAAAATGGCGAGATCCTTTGGCTAGAATCGTCGGATTTTTTCGATGCAACCCATGCCAAGGAGCAAGTACCCGAGAGCATTCAAACCGCCTGGAGCAACGAACCCAACAACTATCAGCGACTCAAAGTGACAAAACAATTGGACCCATTGTTTTCACCCTTGAAGCAACTCACCGTCATTCGGAGGTTTTCACCTCAAGACATCGACGGACTGCATTTTTTCGATTGGTTGTTGGGGATCGGTTTATGTTCCTTGAGTTGTGGTGCGGGCGTTTGGCTCACCACCTCGCGATATCGTCGACAACAGTTATTGCAGTTGCTCGCCGAGTGGGCAAAGGACAGTGATCGAGGGTTTCAAGCCAGCGACGCCTTCCCTAACACGACAACCCTCCAGTCGATCGAACCGCAGATCTCGCAAATCGTTCGAAGTGCCTCGCGATCGATGCGTGCACGGCTTGAAACCATTCAGCAGTCTGCGGAACAGTCCTCCCGCGTGATGTCGGCAATGCCGGTCGGAGTCGTAGCATTTGACCCATCATTAAAACTTCTATTTGTCAACCGAGCAGGTCGGGAACTACTCAAGTTATCTGAGGCGACGCAATTCGGCCAATCGCTTGTAGAAGTCGTTCGGCACCCCATCGTTGTCAGTCTCATTCAACAAGTCTCGCTCGAGCCTCAATCGCAGGAGATTGAGTTGGAACTACCATTGAGCAAAACAACATTGCGATTGCGAGCACAGCCTCTTCAAGAGCCCCATGCTTTGCTCGAACCCGCCGCTCGGAATGGTGTGTTGCTAACCATCACGGACGAAACCCGACTCAAGCAACTTGAGAATGCCCGCCGCGATTTCACGGCGAACGTTTCGCATGAACTCAAGACTCCGTTATCGGCGATCAAGGCTTACGCAGAAACGCTTCTCATCGGAGCCCTGGAGGATGCAGATGCCAGTCGCAGATTTGTCGAACGGATCAGCGAGCAGGCCAATCGGCTGGACATCTTGATTCGAGATTTGCTCCATTTAACTAAGTTGCAGTCCCAACCGGACAAGCCCTTGCTCAGAAACCTGCAGCTAGAAGATGTGCTCAAAACGTGCCTCGAAGAACATCGCACCATAGGCCTCTCCAAGAACGTTGCAATCGATGCTTCTGGCGTCGGCAAGAACTGCCTCGTCGAAGCGGATCTTGAGTCGCTACGAACGGTTATTGGAAACTTGTTAAGCAACGCTGTCCGATACAACCGACCCGGTGGCTGGATCAAGGTCTCGACGCGAATGGAAACGCACTTCGTTAACTTGATTGTCGAAGACAATGGAGTCGGAATACCGCCAGAAGACCTCGATCGTATCTTCGAACGCTTCTATCGTGTTGAGAAAGCCAGAAGCCAAGATTCGGGTGGAACCGGTCTCGGGTTAGCCATCGTCAAACATCTTGTTCAGGCCATCTCTGCCGACATCAAAGTTCGCAGCGTTCTCGGCCAAGGGAGCGCATTCGAACTACGACTGAAACGGTCTACTCTTGGAAACATCCAAGAACATGGCGAAGGCATGCTTCAAGCTTAGGTGTGCGAAAAGGAAACCCCTCCTCGGTTAATCGTTTGCAGTCCGCTCGCGTACTTGTTAAGAGCATTGCGTCCGCCATTTCCCCTAAAAGAATCCTCAATGCAAATGCAGGTGCGGGAAGAATCGCTGGACGATGAATGACCTGTCCCAACGTTTGAACAAAGGCACGGTTATCCGTCTGCTCAGGTGCGACCAAATTGGTTGCCCCTTCGCTTTTGGGATTCACGGCCAAAAAGAGAAATGCCGCCGCAGCATCGTCAACATGAATCCAACTCCAATATTGCCGACCGTTGCCAATCGGACCACCGAGCCCCAGCCGAAAAGGTAAGAGCATTTTTGCTAACGCACCTTGTTGCGGATGCAACGCGATCCCCAATCGCCCAATCGCAACACGGTTGCCTGAGCAGCGGTTGAACTCCATGGCGGCAGATTCCCAGTCGCGCGCTAGTGACGCCAAAAAGTCGTCGCCAAAGGGTTGGGATTCGTCAAGCACTTGATCGCCTCGCTCGCCGTAACATCCAACGCCAGACGCGCAAATGAATGCTCTCGGCGGAGATTGCAATCGGCAAAGATCGCGGACCAGAGCGGTCGTCCCTGCAACGCGACTGTCCCGAATCGATTGCTTGGCCGATTGGGTCCACCGCGACGAAGCGATCCCTTGACCAGCAAGATGCACGACTGCATCAAGATTGGACATGGCGTCAATATCGCTGAATCCATCTGTTTGGTCCCATACGACAGACGACGCGGACAAGGGGAACAGCTCGTTCCGCGAGTCTTTGCGAAGAATGCACACTGCTTTATGCCCAAAAACAGAAATGAGGTCGACCAATCGCCGACCAATCATCCCGGTACTACCGGTGACACCAATACGAAGCTTACGACCAAAGACATGCGGTTCGAGAAAATCCTTTAGCTTAAGATCCGCTTGAGTCGTCAAGTGACGATAGGCAAACATCGAATCAAGTTTAGATTGGACGATCGGTAGAGCCAGTTTCCCCGGCGAGCCGAATTTCATCTCGAATTGAATACGGTCGTGCAGGATTGAGTTTTCTGAGTCCACGTTTTCAAAGTGATGATCGTGAACCCAACTCTGAAACGGTCCGGAGAGCTGGACGTCTTGGAAACTATTCGGCCCGTCTAATTGTGTGTGTTTGGCATGCCAACGAACAGGAACTCCGAAAATCGAGTTCCGAATAATGACTTCAGATCCTACGGCGAGCGAGTCACTGCGGCGTTCAATACAAACTTTTTCCCAGGGTGGGATGAGGCGATCGATGGCGCCTGGATTGGCGTGATACTCGAATAACTCTTGGCGATCTTGGGGGATAGCTGTGGATCGCTCGAAGAGAGGCATGGTTCAAACGTCTGGTTCGGAAAGCGGAGTCAATTCAACCATACCACGAAGTTTGTCGAGAGCACGCTTTTCCAACTGGCGAATGCGTTCTTTCGACACGCCTAGTTTATCCGCGAGTCGCTGTAGCGTCTGAATGCGTCGGTGTCCACCGAGCGAGAATCTTGCACGAATGATGAATTTCTCTCGCCGGTCCAAATCATCCAGCATGGTCGACAACTTAGAACGAAGTTCATTCCAACGCGACTCGCTCATCGACGATTCCTTTTGATCGTCACTGATATCTATGCCGTTTTCGTGGATGCTGCTAGTGTTTCGCTGACGTTCGGCTTGCTTCTCCATGACGCGCCGATAGGAATTCCGGCGTACGACCTGGGTAGCATACGTGCTGAAACGGAAACCAAGACCGACGTCAAACTTATCAACTGCCCGCAACAATGCAATGATTCCATCGCTCAGCAAGTCATCGAATCCGTTTTGAAGATTGACAAATTTTTTCACGATGGAAATGACGAGCCGCATATTCGACTTCACAATGAAATCTCGGTACCAATCTGCGGCTTTCAACAAGCCCTCGATCCGGCGAAGGTTCCAGCAATGGGGCTTTTCGATATTCAATGTCGATCGCAGTTGTTCTGCACGAAAGCGAAGATAATTCATCCGATGAAACAAACTTCTTTCCTCGTCGGGCGACAGTAGCTTTGCTTCGCAGAGTCGGGCCAGATGGGGCGGCAGTGCAGCCACTTTCGATGCCTTGGCCGGAGATTGCTCGATTCCCGTACCAAGAAAGATGTCTCCGAGAATTTCGCCTTCCGCCGTGGGTTCCGAAAAGCGTTCACTGGCAATGAACTCAACCTTTTGGGCGAGCAATCGCTTCACTTCTAGAGACAAGTCCAACGCCGATTTTTGTTCCGGGCAAGACAGTTGGAGGAAGTGGCTGAACTGCTCTTCAACGGTTTTCTTCTTGAAAGTCTTCAGCGATTTGACGCTCACAGCATTTCTCGTAGATTTTACCGTTTTCGAGGTTGGAGATTTCCGCTTAGGCGAACCGGTTAATGGTTTGCTCAATGCTGTGGGGTGCAATATTTTGGCCATTATTGTCTCCAGTAAGGATGGCCTAGGGGGGGGCTCATCGAAATTCAGGTCGGAAGAATTCTTTGTCTGAGCAGCAATTCCGCCCGTATCGTTCGACCCGTTGGTTTCTACCGAATGTTAACTCGGTGATCAAGTCGTTATTTAAAGTTTCTCGCCAAAGTCGTCCGAAGCGGAGCTTGCCAACATCCTGATAATTTATCAATGATTTTATTGCTTGATTTATCGGCGATGAGCAGCATATACTCCCGCTTTGGGACGTTTTGGACTCCTAGAGATTCAATCAGAATCTCTAAGGTTTTGGACGTATTTGGCTTACTTTATCTAGGTGCATTTTGGACGAAAATTTTACTCCAAGGCAAGTTGCTACGGCGTTACAAGTCAGCGAGTCCTCAGTAAAGCGATGGTGCGACTTAGGTGTCATACGGACGGACAGAACGGTCGGGGGCCATCGCCGAATTCCTCTCGAGTTCCTCCTGGATTTTCTTGAGAAAACGAACCGTCGCGTCGTGCAACCTTCTGCGATAGGGCTCGATCAGCCACAGGAGATAGGTCGCATCAGCGACCAAGGCGCCTTGAACAGGGAAAGCTTACAGGCGACATTCGAGACTGCTTTGATTGCCGGTGATGAGTCAATCTGTCGCAGGATTTTGAGTGCATGGTACGCCATGCACGGGGGAATTGCTACCGTCTCGGACGAACTATTGGGCCCAACATTTCGTTCGATTGGCGAAAATCGGGAGAATGGAAAAGTCGAAATCTATGAAGAAAGAAGAGCCTGCGATATTTGCTACCGTTTGCTTCACGAGCTTCGTCGACTGTTACCCGAGCCGCAAGGGTTTGCGCCGCTCGCGATGGGAGGAGCAGCGTCCGGGGACGGAACTCAGCTCCCCTCGCAAGTGATTGAAATTGTCTTCCGCGAATATGGCTGGAGGACGATTTGCCTTGGTTCTAACCTTCCTTTTAGAACCATGCTATCCGCTGCACGCAAGCACATGCCCAAGATATTTTGGCTGAGCAGCACGTACATCGAAAACACCGATGTATTTCTGAGCGAATATGCACGGTTCGCGAAAAGTCTGCCCAAAGGAATCATGTTACTGGTTGGCGGGCGTGCGCTTAATGACGAGATCCGACAGAAAATGGTCTTTTCCTCCCATTGTGACACAATGCTACAGTTGTCGAATCTAGCCAAAACCCTCCGAGTCGGTTCGCGGCCTGCGGATCCGCAAATTTAGATTTTGGTTGGAAAAGAAGTTGTTCGGTGCTTCTTTAAGGCGAGCAGCGGACCACACGCCGATCGTTCCTCAAGGCGTGCCACCCAATTTATTGGTAGATTTCAAACGGCCAATGGCATACAATTTGAGTACACATTGAGTTTTTGTCTGCTACGAACAGGCAGTGACCTTTCAAACGTTCCTCGCGAGTCCGTATGACAGGTCAATTCTCCTCGATAAGAAGCTTGGATGGTTATGTCTATCGGTACGAACGAAGTCAACGGCTTTGGAACTGAGCTTCCCGAATTTAGCGAATCCGCAAAAACGGATCCACGGACGCAGCTTCCGCAACCACTCGCCACTGTCGCCCAATCCACCGTTCCTCTTGAATTGCCCTCGCTGTTAGGGCAGCCGAACGAAGGCGTCGTTCGACGAGTTGGTTGGTGGGCTGCCGTACCGAGTTGGTTTGTAAGCACGGTATTCCATGTTGGAGTCATTCTGATCCTCGCTGCGTGGAATATCGAGCCGATCAAACGAGAACTGAAACTGATGTTGGTTTCGTCGGAGTCACTTAACGACGGCGAAGCACTGGAGGAGTTCGCAACAGATGAGGCAATGGCATCCGAGTTAGAATCGAGTGAGACTGAGACTGAGGACACGGCATCTGCGTCCCCGGTCGTCGACTCAACTATCGCTGAAGCGCAGGTTGAAATGGATTTCGGAGACGTGGTTGCTACCAACATGCCAGCTGTGCAGATGACGAGCATGACCCAAAGCTTGATTCCCAAGAGCGGATTGTCGGCCCAAGCAAACGCGGCCATGCGAGCCGCACTGAATAGTCGATCCAAAGAAACGAAACGGGATCTGCTCAGCAAGTACGGCGGGACGTCCGACACGGAGAAAGCGGTGTCGATGGCTCTCAAATGGCTGGCCGCTCACCAAGATCCCAATACGGGCGCTTGGAGTTTAACCCACTCCATCGTTTGCAATGGGCAATGCGACCACGCAGGTAAACGTCGCTTTAGCCAGAACGCCGCAACAGGGCTTGCACTCATGTGCTTCTTGGGAGCTGGCCAAACCCATTTGGAGGGCGAATACAAGCAGACGGTATTCAAGGGCCTTGGTTTCTTGATCAAGAACATGAAGTTTCAAAAGGGGCTTGGCTCTTGGTATGTCGGCGGTGGAGGCCAAGGATATGATGACATGTACGCGCATGGCATCGCATCGATCGCTATGTGCGAAGCATTCGGAATGACCAAAGACCCAGCACTTTTGGAAGCTGCTCAAAACGGCGTTAACTTTCTTGCCTATGCTCAAAACCCTTCCACGGGTGGTTGGCACTACGCACCGCAAGGACTTGGCGATACCTCCGTGGTTGGCTGGCAAATGATGGCGTTGAAGAGCGCTGCGATGAGTGGGCTGTCCGTTGATTTGAATGTCGTTCGCAAAGCGAACTCGTTCTTGGATCAGATGTCTTGGGGCGACTACGGTAGTTTCTATCACTACAGCCATGGTTCCGTCAAAGATAACGCTGGATACAATTCGAGCACAACCGCCTGCGCCGTCCTTTGCCGAATGTACTCTGGCCTTCCGAAAGAACATCCATCAATCAAGATTGCAGTCGAACGATTCAGCAAAGACGGACCTAGCCCAAACAACACGTACTACAATTACTATGCAACTCAGGTCATGAAACAAGTTGGCGGACCTGAGTGGGAGAAATGGAACGTTAGAATGCGAGACAAGCTCGTCGCGTCGCAGGAGAAATCCGGCCACATGGCAGGCAGTTGGTACTGGGCGGATACTCATGGCGCCGATTCTGGGGGGCGTTTGTACATCACCTGCATGGCGACAATGATGCTGGAAGTCTATTACCGCTACATGCCTCTCTACGGCGACAAAGCTGAGGAAGATGCGTTTGCGCTCTAGTAGCTAGATGGACGGTTTTATACCCACCAACCGCCATTGACATGCAAGGTCTGTCCTGTCACGTACGACGAAAGTTCGCTGCACAAATATAGGATTACGGATGCGATTTCTTCCGGCTCGCCAAATCGCTTCATAGGAATCTGCGTTAATAATTGTTGGCGGGCTGTCTCGGGTATCGAAGCCCCCATGTCGGTAAGCACCACACCCGGCGCAACCGCATTGACGTTGATTCGACGCGATGCAAGCTCGCGGCTCAAAACCTTCGTCAACGCAATGATGCCGGCCTTTGCGGATGCGTAATTGGCTTGCCCGTAGAAACCCACCACGCCGGATATCGACGCCATATTTACGATCCGCCCTCCATCTTGGAGATAGGGAAGCGAGGTTTGACAGACTCGAAAGACCGAGGAGAGATTGGTGTCCACAACACTATCCCATTCCTCGTCAGTCAGGTTTTTTATGGTGCGATCTCGCAGAATTGCCGCATTGTTAACGAGGAAGTCCATTCGTCCGAATTTTGATTGAACAGCGTCAAAAAAACTTCTCATATCATCACGGCTTCGAACGTCTGCACGCATCACCAACGCAGAGGCACCCCATTGGTTCGCTACTTCGTCGGCTCTGAGGCGACTGATTCCGCTTTCATCGTCGAAGTAGTTAACCGCAACCGATGCACCGGCTCGCTGCAACATTGTGGCGGTTGCTTTCCCAAGTCCCTGAATAGCACCTGTGATCACTGCCACACGCCCAGACAAATCAATCGGTATCATGCTTGCATTTCTTTCTACAGAATTTGGTTTGGTTGGGTATTGCTTCCATCGAACCGAGCTCGAATGGCGTGAACTTAAGCTCTCCTCGTAGCTTGCCAAGGTGGTGAATCCCGGCGACCGCTGCACCACAGAACATTG
>CAMBSL010000037.1 GCA_945870455.1 Pirellula staleyi DSM 6068
GCTTCAGAATGGGCAGATCTCGGCGGGGAAACTTCCGTCGAACTGGAGTGAATCGGAAAACGTTCGATGGTTTGCAAAAACCAAGGGGCTTGGCTGGTCGTCGCCCGTCATTGTCTCTGAACGAATCTACTTTACTTCAGCCACTAACGCGGAAGAATCCGTATCCGAAAGCGGTGAACTCCGAGGGCGTCAGCGATTGAATCTTGTTTGCCTCAGCGCCAAAGATGGCAAAGAGCTTTTCAGCAAAGTGATTTTCGAACAACCAAAAGATGCTCCGCAGATTCACAACAAAAATTCGCACGCGAGTCCGACCCCAGTTATTGAACTCAATCGCATCTATGTTCATTTTGGACATCAAGGGACTGCTTGCACCGACCTAGACGGGAACAAAATCTGGGAAAACCGAGACCACGCATTTCCGCCAACGCACGGCAACGGCGGTTCGCCTATTCTTGTGGATGGAAAACTCATTCTTACCTGCGATGGAGGCGAAACTCCTTATACGCTCGCATTGGACGCGTTAACCGGCAAGGAGGCTTGGAAGACGTTTCGAAATACGCCTGCGGATAAACCTTTCTCTTTTTGTACTCCGCAATTGATCTCGGTGAATGGCACCAAGCAGATCGTGTCGCAAGGGACAAACATTGTCCAGTCTCTGTCTCCTGCCAATGGAAGTGTACTTTGGTTTCTTCGCTACGATGGATTCTCCGTTGTACCTCGACCCTTGTTCCATCAAGGCGTACTTTTGATTTGTACTGGTTTCGGCAAGACGAAGGTCTTGGCAATCGATCCAACGGGTAGTGGCGATGTTACGGAGACGCATTTGAAATGGTCGTTCGGCACGAGCGTCCCACAAACGCCGTCCTTGGTTTGCTTTGAAAATCAAGTGATCATGGCCAGTGACGGCGGTATTGCGACGAGTGTGGATATCGAGACTGGCAAGGAGATTTGGCGAAAGAGATTGGGAGGCAACTTTTCAGCTTCTCCATTGTTAACAGGCGATACAATCTACTTTCAAAGCGAATCAGGTGAAGCCTTGGTCATGAAACTTGGGGAACAACTCGAAGAGATCGCTCGCAACTCATTGCCAGGCCGAATATTTGCATCCTATGCAGTCGTTGACAACGACTTGATCATTCGTGCCGAGCAAGGGGTCTACCGAATCGGTCAGCCATGACGAGAGAATTGCGATCCAAGCCGAGTCGATGGTTCTTGTATTGGGCCGCGAGCCTTATTGTCTTGCTATTCCTTGGGATTATTTTGGCTGGGCTCATGATAATGCGTCAAGGCTATGTCCTTCGACAAGGAATTGTTGTAGGCAGCTCCATGGAACCCCATTTGAAAGGTCCTAGGTTGGTCTGGATTTGTCCAAGCTGCTCTGTGGAACAACAGTTCACTTTGGACACGTGTGTATCCGGCAAGCCGTTTCAGTGTCAGGCTTGTGGCGAGACGGACGCTTCCTCGGGCCTCGACATCTCTGAGATCGTGAAACTGGGAGTCCAAACGCGACCGGGCGAGAAAGTTCGATATGGCCCGACAAGACTGTTTCGTTCACAGCGATCCCATGATATCGAGGCAGGTATTGTCCATGCATCTGGCGTAAAGCGTGGAGATGTCGTCGTGTTTCAAGATACGCCGAACTCGCCGAGAGAGATTAAACGCATCGTTGGCTTTCCCGGTGAACGAATTGCAATCGAGAACGGCGATCTGTTTGTTAATGGCGAACGCTATTGCAAGACAATGAACCAGACATTGTTGCAATCGATTTTGGTCGAGGGGTGCAATAGTTCACATGGGGCGCGCAAACTAGATGCGAACTCACTTGAAGATAGAGCGTTACTTATCCAAACGCGTTCCGAACGTTGTATCGACAATCGGCTAGGTAGCAATGCACATGATTCCCACCGTATCGTTCCAGTCGAAGACTTTGGCGTCGCGATTCAGCTGGCCGGCACTGAGAAGCTGGCCGGCACTGAGCAGCTTGCCGGCACTGAGCATCTTGCCGGCATTGGGCCGATGCAGCATTGGATCATCGAGTGCACTCTCAATTCAGCTTTCCGCAGCCAATTGGTTGCAATAGCGTTAGGCCCGGAAGGCTTCACGATTGAATCGAGCGCGACGAAGATAGACGTCCCATTGAAAACGGGCAGCACCGATTCCCCTTGGATTGTGGTTACTATGGTGGACGGCTTCCTGTTGGTTGGAACGCCAACCACAGAATGGATGCGAATACCGCTCGAAGCGCGAGATGCGAACGTTGAAGCAAAGGATGGGAATTGCCGGTCGGTAGTCGGAATAGAATGCAAGTCAGGAGTCTTGCGTGTGGAAAATGTGCTGGTATTTCGTGACATTTTCTACCGTGGCCAATTGGACTCGCCTACACAAGAATGGGATGCAGAGGACGGAATTGTGCTGTTGGGTGACAATGTTTCCGCATCCACGGATTCTCGTGATCGTTGGCCCGTCCGGCCAAACTTGTCCATTATCAAGGGAATCGTCATCGAACCCAACAACCCAATCGAGAACTTAGTTCAACAACGATAATCCTCGCAATCCTCGCAAACCAGTCTGCGGTTCGACATCGGCAGGATTCCAGGTGGACGGCAATTGGGATTTGCCTACTACTTTGACTTGGGTCGGTTGGGGCAAGTTTTTTGGGGGTGGTCATAACATGCTTAGCCAACATCGTTTAGAATTAGGATCTGTTTTTTAACCAGACCTAATCCCCCGTCCGGCGAATTCTTACCAGCCAGGATACCCGTCCATGCACAAAACACTTTTCTCGGAGATCCTCGTTTCCACTGTTGTTTTCTGTTTCGGTCTATCGATGGCAAAGTGCGAAGAGCCGCCCATCAAAGTGATTGATGCCTCCCAAGGAAAAGTACCTTCGGATGCCATTGTTCTATTTGATGGACACTCCGCAGATGCATTCGTTGGCGTGGATGGCAAGCCATGCACTTGGCCAATCAAGGACGGAGTTATGACCGTTGGGACTAGCTTTATCGTTTCGAAGCTACACTTTCGAGATGCTCAGATTCACGCCGAGTTTTCGGTACCCGCGAATGGCAACGGCAACAGCGGACTGTATATTCATGGTCACTATGAAATGCAGATTTCAAATACGGCTGGCTCAAGCGAACCGAGCAAAGAAGTCATTGGCTCGCTTTATCGGTACGAACTGCCGTTAGTCAATGCTGGCAGACCTGGCAACGAATGGCAGTCGTACGACGTCATCTACCGGGCGCCTCGCTACAAGGATGGCAAGATTATCGAACCTGGAACCGTCACTGCACTCTTGAACGGGGTGTTGGTACAGAACCATGTATCGTTTACTGAGCCGCGTTCGCCGTACACGCCTTATGTTTACAACAAAACTCCGTACACACTTAAGATACTAGAAAGCCTTAAACGAACCGAGTCGGGGCCGCTGTATTTGCAAGACCATCAGAGCCCGGTCCGATATCGGAGCGTCTGGATTCGTCCGCTTGACGAACATGCCAGTGTGTTTCAATTTAGCACCGTTGAAAAGAACTGATTGTATGCCAATTGACCGTCGAAACTTTCTTGCTACCTCCAGCGCCACAACTGCGGCCCTGTGGGCAACGACGCAAGCGAACGCCACCCCTTCCCCTCAACCTCGAATAGAATTCAACCCTATGCCGCAACCCAAAGTACTGATTATCGTCGGTGATGCAACCGAAACGGTTGACACGCTTTACCCGTTTTATCGTTTGATTGAGGGTGGCTACCAGCCGGTGGTGGCTGCTCCAGAAAAGCGCCGTTATCAAATGGTTCTTCACGAGGTGAAGCCGGGCTGGACAATCACCAAAGAGTGGGAAGGCTACTCGATCGAAGCGGAAATTGCTTTCAAAGATATCAAGCCGGACGAGTATGCCGGCATCTTCTTTAGCGGTGGGCGTGCGCCGGAGTACATTCGCGAAGACCAAGACTTGTTGCGTATTACTAGATGGTTTTGGGATAACAAGAAACCATGTGCGAGCGTATGTCACGGGGTTGAAATCCCCGCCCGGGCCGGAATCGTCAAAGGGTTGCGTATGGCGACAGTCGCCAAGTGCAAATTCGATCTCGAAGTTTGCGGCGGTATCTACGTCAATGAACCTTGCGTTATAGACAAGAATATGTTTAGTGGTCGGACCTATCACGACAGCGGCTATTTTGTTGGACCTTGGATCAAAGCCTTGGACGAATCGATTGGTCGAAAAAGTTAACAAGCCGACGACGAGCACGCGGAGCGCGATAGGGACGTACTCATCGCGATCTGCGCGATACCTGGAACCCTAAAATTGACTTGGACCTACCACGGGAAGCGGCCACTAAGCGATATCTAGCACCATGAGAATTAAACGAATTTTTGCCCACCGTGTTGAACTACCACTCGTCGAAGGGACTTACAAATGGTCTGGCGGCAAATCGGTTTCCGTGTTCGATAGCACCATCGTCGGTGTCGAAACAGATACGGGATTGATCGGGTATGGCGAAGTCTGTCCGCTCGGACCATTCTATCTGCCAGCTTACGCGGAGGGCGTTCGAAGCGGCCTTCGGGAAATCGCACCGCATTTGATAGGCTATGACCCTCGGGAGCTAGCCAAACTCAATCATCGGATGGACGCTGCGCTCAAGGGCCATCCGTATGTCAAATCAGGAATCGATATGGCTTGCTGGGACATCCTTGGCCTGTCGACCGGGTTGCCTGTTTGCGTATTGATGGGTGGTCGGTTCGGCGAAAACGTACGGCTTTATCGTGCGATTTCTCAAGAGGCACCGGAACAAATGGCTGCCAAAGTCGCCGGTTACCGCGCCCAAGGCTATACCCGTTTTCAATTAAAGGTGGGCGGCGATCCCGACTTGGATATCGAGCGAATTCACGCAGTTCGAGGGATGTTGCTTGCAAGCGATCGACTGGTTGCAGATGCGAATACCGGCTGGACGCAACATGAAGCCATGCGAGTTGTCCGCGCCGTTCGCGATGTGGATGTTTATATTGAACAACCTTGCTTGACATACAGCGAATGCCTGGCCGTTCGCCGTAATACGGATCATCCGTTTGTGTTGGATGAGAATGTTGATAGCCTGGAAATGCTGCTTCAAGCAAAATCCGATCTTGCGATGGATGTGGTCAATCTAAAAATAAGCAAGCTCGGTGGGCTCACGAAAACGAAGCAGGCTCGCGATCTGTGTGTGAGCATGGGAATTGCTATGACCCTAGAAGATAGTTGGGGTGGTGATATCACAACCGCTGCGATCGCACACCTTGCGCACAGCACGCCCGAAGAGTACCGCTTCACCAGCACGGACTTCAATAGTTATGTTACGGTGAGCACCGCCCAGAACGCTCCTCAACGCATCAATGGTTTTATGACGGCAAGCACCGAAGCGGGGCTTGGAATCACACCGAGACAAGAGATCCTTGGCCCCATGGTCGTAGACGTATCTTGATGCGTTGCTTGCGCGCAAGAGTAGATTGGGACCAAGGTCCCGATCCTCAAGTTTGTGGAAGAGTGCGAAAGGCTTTCGGAATGTACTGGATCAGGTCCGTCGCAAGCGTGCTTGGAGTCTCTAATGCTTGATGTGCAATGTCGCCCGCCAAGCCATGCAAGTGCGCGCCCAATCGAGCGGCATCCAAACAGGACATTCCCTGACACACGAGTGCAGCGATGATTCCGGTTAAACAATCACCGTTGCCCCCTGCAGCCATACTTGCGTTCCCTGTTTCGTTTTCGAACGATCGACTGCCATCGGTTATGTACGTTCGATGGCCTTTGAGAAGGATCACAGACTTGGTGTGACCTGCAATTTCGTCGGCGATTGATTTTTGCTCCTCGCGGTCTTGAGCTAACACTCCACTGAGTCGTTGCCATTCTCCAGGATGCGGAGTCAGGATACGATTCGTCACCTCCGAACCGGCTGGCCCATGAGCGAGAGACGAACGATCCGCTCGGAGCCGCATCCATGTTTCCGAATCGCTTATCGCATTGAGAGCGTCCGCGTCGAAAATCACGTTTTTGTTCAACGTTTTGAAAATAGTTTCGACAACTGCGTCCGAGTCCGCGCTTCTGCCTAATCCTGGACCGATCGCTACACAAGTTGCTTTTTCGAGCGGAGAAACGAGTTGCTGCAACGATGTGCTAATCAGCCGCCCAGAATCATCGCAAGCCAGCGGAACGGTCATGTAGCACGGATGAAACGACGCGACGAGGTCTAAACTCGTTGCGGGAACGGCTAAAGTAACCAAACCTGCACCGGAGCGAAGGCATGCCATTCCTGCGATAGCAATCGCGCCGCCCATCCCCCTCGCGCCTCCAATCATCAGTGCGTGGCCGAAAGACCCTTTGTGCGATTCCTTCGCTCGAGATTGCAGATTCGGTAATTTTTGGGCCAACATATCTCCTAAGTTCTGACCGCTAAGTTACCGCAAGCGAAAGCGGAATCGCCGCGACTCTGGCAACGGTCTGTTACGGTGTGCTTCGGTCCCTGGGCAGTCAACCCAGGCCCGGCGCCCGGATACGCGATTGTACGGTATGATGAGTTGGTCGCGAAACTAGCCAAACACAAATCTTGTTGTTGGGGGAGACCATGACTTCGTCCTATTTGATTTCTGGTTGTCGAACTCCGATCGGAAAATACCTCGGCGGTCTCTCGTCGTTGAGCGCAGTTGAGCTGGGCGGTCAAGCGATTGCAGAGGCAGTCCGACGAGCAAGCTTAGATCCGAACTCCATCGATCAAGTTATCATGGGCCAAGTCATCCAGGCAGGATCGGGCCAAGCACCTGCGAGGCAGGCAAGCCATCGAGCAGGCTTGCCCACAACGGTAGGTGCGACGACAGTCAATAAAGTCTGCGGGTCCGGATTGGTTTCGGTCATGTTAGCGGACATGGCGATTCGAGCGGGCGAATATCGAAGAGTGGTTGCAGGTGGAATGGAGAGCATGAGCCAAGCTCCGCACCTGTTAAGGCATGGTCGTGCGGGTTGGAAATATGGCGAACAGCCATTGATGGACTCAATTGATTTAGATGGCCTTCGATGTGCTCAATTGGGATTCGCGATGGGTTGCATCGCCGAATGGGTGGCCAAAGTGGAAACGATTACTCGAGAAGAACAAGATGAATGGGCGGTGCGAAGTCACCGCTTGGCGATATCGGCTGCGGGTGCGATGTCGGCAGAGATCGTGCCCGTAACGGTGGTAGAGGCAAAGAAACCGGTTGTGCGATCCGTTGACGAAGGACCTCGGCCTGACACCAGTATGGTTTCGCTCGGGAATTTGAAGCCTGTATTTCATTCGCCGCTTGTGGGTGGCAGCGATTCGGCGGGATATCAAGTCTCGGTGACGGCCGGGAACGCTTCCACACTCAGCGATGGCGGAGCAGCGGTCGTTGTCGTAGACGAAGAGACCCTTCGCAGCGTGAAGACGGATTGGTCGTTTCGCATTGCGGGTCATTGCCATTTTGCGGGCGACCACCAACGGATTTTTACCGCACCCGTCGGGGCTGTCCATCAACTTCTTCGAAAGACAAACAAGTCCGTTTCCGATGTCGATTTGTTTGAGATCAATGAAGCGTTCGCGGCGCAGACTTTGGCCTGCATCCGGGATTTGCATTTAGATGCGAATCATGTCAATATTCGAGGTGGAGCCATTGCAATGGGACATCCACTAGGATGTAGCGGCACCCGTGTTCTTGTTTCATTGATACACAGTCTGATTGAAAGCAAACAGGAACGGGGCATTGCAACATTGTGCTTAGGTGGCGGCGAAGCGGTTGCGATGATGATCGAGCGAGAAACCTGACCAAGCGAGAAACCTGACCAAGCGCGAAACCTGACCAAGCGCGAAACCTGACCAAGCGCGAAACCTGATCGAGCAAAGAATTCGAGTCGTCCAAATTGTACTCTATTTTTGTCTGGAGTCTTCCATGGGATTGAGCAAAGAACGCTATGAATACCACCTTACGTCACGAGGGTGGACGGATGGTTCACTTTATGGCGACGTCCAAGGTGGACAGAAGTTGCGTGAAACGCCTTCTGATCGCGTAATGACGTTGGTGGTATCCGAAGTACTTGACGAAGGCCTGAGGCCCAATGTCTATGATCGGATTGCCTGGCAGTCAGACGATCCGCTTGAAATTAAAAGGTTGCTCGCTGAGTTTGGCGATCGCCCAAAGGATGCGTTGCCCCTGATCGAGTGAGAAACCATGATATGCCCATCGGTTAGCACTAGATGGTTACATCGGTATGAGTTTTCGAGTGAAACAAAGTGAGTGCCATTGGGCGATAGCCCCGGTTCTCGACGAATGTCGAGCAATTGGAAAACCGGGGCTAGCGCCCAACGGCTAATTGGGTTGAAAAACAGTTGCGGATGTGCTTAGAGGGTTACCATTAGATGTAATGCACTATTCGTCAATTGTCTCGGGATCGATCTTTGGGTAGTTGCCCATTTTTTCTTTGCCCGTCACGGACCAAACATGCTGAGTAAATTCTTCTACGCTTTCCTCGAATTCATCCTCGTGCGTAACTTTAATTGTTTTATCCGGTTTTGTTGATCACTTGTTTCGCATCCCTGAACCCCGCCAGGATTGGTCCTAGAATTCCCAATGCGTAGTGGTCATCCAAGGAAATGATGCCAAGCAGCTTTTCGACCGCCAGCCGGCTCTTGCGAACGGAATCAACTGCGAACGCTAGACACGTGTTTTTTTCGTCGGTGCTGGATGTGTTTTGACAGCCCATCGATTCCAACTGCTGTTGAATCGGCTGTGGGGCTGTGGTTTCATCAACGTTTTCGTTGGGTGCCCCATGGACTTTTAATCCTTGAGGCCTTGAAGGTGCAAAATGAACTCGACCTATTGCCCTTTCAGCCTTTCAGGGCGACGAACCGTGTTTTCCAGGTAACCCATGGGGACGCTTCGCTTTTGCCCTGGGCTTGGATGTTGATGCCCCATTCGGGGCGTTTAACGCGTGTTGCCGAGATCTTTGCGTGTTGTTACAACGGTTCGCAAGTCAAGCAATGTCCCTTGACTAATATCTCGCTGATGCGAGCGATGTTCAGAGTCTTTTTCTGATTCGCGTCCGGCAGTTCGAGTCCCTCCATGCACGAAACCACTCCGCAATCGACACAAACGAAATGCGGGTGACTGCTGCGGTCGTGCGATGGGTCTCGGATCTCAAACCGCCACACGTGATCGCCTAACTCCGTACGGCTTACCAATTCGGCGTCGGTTAAGTCCGTTAAATTCCGAAACACGGTCGCCTTATCAAAACCTAACGGAACCAGTCGATCCGAAAGCTCTGCGTGCGTCTGCGGCTTGCTCCCTTTTTGAAGAGCGATCAAAACGGATATACGGGCTGGCGTGCTTCGCAGTCCAGCACCACGCAGAATTTCGCGTGCTTTTTCGATCTCACCCGTGTCCGATTTCTTACTCATTTGGAGATCTCTTCTCCAGAAAACGCGACAGTCGTTCCTCCGTTAACGGTTTCGAATATTCTAACTTCCCGAATCCATATTCGGCTCCCTCGGCCATCGCCGCCTGTTGTTGCTCTGGATAGTTCGTGATAATCATTACCGGTATCTGTTTGTGCTCGTCGCTACGCTTTAGGTGCCTAAGGATTTCCACACCATCCGTGTAGTCGATGTCGAGCTTGCGGTTGATTAGGATCAAATCAACCGGCTTTTGACCGAGTAATTCAATAGTATCCTTTAATTCGTGAGCTCTTAAGACAGACACGTCGTAGCCACGAGTCAGCATCCTTTTGAGAGAGCTGTGGTCCGGATCACAATTTCCTACGTCCAATACTGTTTTTGTCATTTTGCTTGGTTGAGTTGGATTTCTAAGTCACGTACCAACGTGTCTTGTAGATATTTTTGCATCATCTGGCGTGTGGTATCGACCATCTTGTCGATGCGTTTGACCACTCCTGACGGAACCGCTCCCTGGTCGGTCGAAAGTGCTCGTCGTTGAATGCCTTCGATTTGCTCCGACATCTTGTCATACGATTTTACCCGTTTTAATTCGTCGAGCAAACGTTCGGCGACGTCCAGTTGATTGGCCTTGATTTTCTGCTTGATCCGAGACTCAAGGATTCTGCGGCGAACAACTAAGTCGAGCACTTCTCCTTGCAGTCCCTTCAAAAACGCTTCCGTTTCCAACCTGCGTCGATCGTCCGGAAGATCGGCTTGGTCAACCGACTTGAGCCCAGTGACGATCGGCAACCTGGCTAAGAGCGTGTCGCCGTTCTTGATATAGTAAAGATACAGCGGAACATTCAACTGGATCGATCCTCGTAGCTTGGGTGGAGTCAAATCCGGCTTTGGTTCGGCGGGCACTGCGTCTGGAGAAGCAGATTC
The DNA here is from genome assembly GCA_945870455.1 of Pirellula staleyi DSM 6068. Taxonomy (GTDB): domain Bacteria; phylum Planctomycetota; class Planctomycetia; order Pirellulales; family Pirellulaceae; genus JBKCUI01. The sequence continues at coordinate 10,354 of CAMBSL010000037.1, forward strand.
GCCCTCCTCGGATTTTTTCTTTTCCCCCGTTGCGGTTGGGTTGCTGGCAGAACTTTGCGGTTTTGCTAAGTCTGCTTTTTCAATCCGTTTGTATGCGGGCGGCTCAACCGGTGACGATGCAAACTTACGCGCATTGGCGATTGCGATAGTCTTACTGTCGCCGGGTGGATCGTAAAGAATGGTCGGCAGCTCTTTCGTCAAGAGCGTCAACACACCGCGCCAATCGGTGCGCCCCTCCATCTTGAGATCTTCCGTTCCCGGCGTTCGAAGATAAATCTCGGCACCAGGAACAGCGCTACCAGGGCTTCGCTGAATACCCAGTTTCAAATCGGACGACGCATGGCTTGGTTTGACTTTCAGGCCGATTCGTTGAGTGCGCCGGTTTTTCGCCGCTGCGAGCGCACCCCGACTGGCTGTGAAAATGGCGCCATAGAATCGCGAGATATCGTCAATTTTTTCGGTGACCGCGATAAAAGTGTAGGGAATGGTTTGGAGCAATGTTGGATTCCCATTCGAATCGTCACGTCGCACAACAGGTAAAATAACGTCTCCCAGGCCGATGCGAATGGGATGATCCTCTTTGGTCAAAAGTCCCGCAGCTTTTACTCGCAACACCGCAGTTTTGAAATCGGTCTCTTCGATTCGAACGACCGGCGAAAACGTGTCGCGAGCAAGCTGAGCGATCACACGCGGGATCTCACTGGCATAGATTACGTCCATTGAGGCAATCTCACCCATTCGTCTCACAAAGGAATCAAGCTCCTTCACTTGAATGCGAATCGACTCTCCCACCTTCTCCACCGAAGCCATAAATATTTTGTCATTGTTTCGCAGCAACGATTCCGGTTGCCACGGAAGTCGCGTTGGAATTTGCCTCGCAACCTTTTTGAATTTATCCAGATCCATTTTTTGGACGATCGCGGCAACGGTCTCGCCTGAATCCAGTTCCGCTTGCAATTTCTCGTTGCTACCCTCAAAAATGTTGACAACGGATTTGAAATCCGACCACTGCTTCTTGTCCAGGTACGGGACAATGTCGCGTTGCAATGCAGAGTACTGCAATGGTTGAATCGCAATACTCTTCATTCGTTCAATCGCCGATTCCAAAGTGCGAACGCTTTGCAGGCTTGCCGACCGAGCTTCCAAATCGGCGATTTCTTCTAGCTCTTGTTTGGTTGGCTTTTTCTTTGGGTCCTTTGCTACTTCCTCGCGTATGGGCGGTGGCGGATTCATCTTGAGAAAGGCCTGTTTGGCTTCTTCTGATTTGCCTACAACCAGAATCAACTCGCGGGATAGAAGTTGTTCTACCGTCAACTCATCAAGACGATACAGCACCGAACCAAACAAGGCGTCCGGCGTCGTTTCAACGCGGATCGTCCAAGTGGCTCCAAAATGAATCTCCGCAAGCTCCTCAATTTTTCGGTGCATTTCATTTTGCGACTCTTCACTGAGCGACAAACTGGGTGAAATGCTGAGCCAGACTTTGACTTTGTAAGGCGAGTACTCCCAAATCTCTTGCCCGACAGACATCGTGCAGAATGGACCAAAAAGAACCGCGACCACTAGCAACTCAACGATGCAACATGAACGCAAAGCAACGTTTCCACCGATTGCAATCGCATGCAGAGCTTGGAAACGAGGGGACTCAACGGTATTGTCATATCGCGATAATGAGTGAAGGAATGAAATCATTTAAACTGATACCTCCACTTTTGAACATCCTGGTACAAGCCGTTTGGTTTCTTTGACACACCGGACACGTCGGTTCGATATGCGAATGTTTCGCCGACTTGCCAAAGGGGCAAGATTGGAAGATGAGCCGCAACCAGAGCGTGCAGGTCTTGGCATCCTTGACGAACTTCACGCCAGTTTCTCGCGACGCTAAGTTTCCCAAGTTCTTGAACGATAAATTGATTATTGGACTCGGCAGGCCCGCCTTTTCCAAAAAGCCGTTCCGCATCGGTCGCAGGCTCCCACATGGCGGCTGATATGTAGATGAGATCAGCGGGCGATTCGTCTTTCGGTCCGGGCATTTTTTCGAGAATGACTAGCTCCGCCGGAACGTTGACAAGCTTCCACGCTTGCACGATCGCTTCACCCGCGACGCGAGCTGATTCGTAATCGGGTACACCCAATTTGAGAGTAGGAATCGGAGCAAGCTTCTCACCTTTTCTTTCTGCAATGGCCCTGAGCTTGGCTTGGGTCAGCAAGATCAGAATCTGTGCGGAACGCGGATCGTAAGCGACATTCTCGATGCTATTGTTGTAAGCATACGCGATGGGGTCCGAATCATTGGCACCGGATGGAAACGGGCCACTGACAACTTTGCTCAGGCTCGTTGGTTTCCCTCCCAATATTTCACCGTTCAAGATGCCATCTCGGTTGATTGCGTAGAGCAATGCCCGCCGAAACTCTGGCGTATCCAAGTAAATGTTCGGTCGTTTCGGAATAAGCATGTGGACCATTGGCAACGCGTACTCTTCGGTTGCAACCGTGCGAACGTTGCGAAGCTTTTTCACGTCAGCCGGAAACAATCGATCGATCATTTCGATTTCACCTCGCACCAAATCCGCCATCGCTTTCTGCGGATCCGAATACAAAATTTCTTGTATTTCTCTTGGTTGATAGTCCACAGGTGGCTTGGTGTCAGCCCACTCGAATCGCACAAGATTGGGTTCAACGCTTTTTACTTTGTAATATGCCGCAGCGGGTTGCGTGCTGGCTACCGCAGGAAGTTGCCATTGCAAAAAGGCTTGTGGTAACACATGAGGTCTTCTCATTTTGAGCTTTAAACGCTCAGGACCGAATACCGATACGGAATCGACGATCGCTGCCCAACCTGGCACATAACTGCTGTGTCCAACATAGGCTCGATTCAAGATGGCTTGCGAGATCGCGAGACTGTCGGGAACACCATCCTTGCCCGGATTTTGCACAATCAAATCCAACTCCGTTCGGTCGTCGCTGTGTTGAAACGATCCGAAACTGAAGCGATATAGTCCCCCTTCGGGCCCTGTACTTCTAAGTTCGAACATCGGCCGCGATACCAATTGACCCGTTCGAAACGAGGGCCAATCCGCCAGCGATGACGGGTCAGGCGTTTTGGATTGCTGAAAAACACCGACTCGAATCATTGGATAAGCACGAATGAGGTCGTTCAAGAACTGCTTGCCACCTTCGATCTCCGGTTCGACGTCGAGCATCTTGACGGCGAATTGCCTTGCTTTTGAAAAATCACCTTCCTCTTTGGCTTCCACCGCCTTGGCTCGCAAGCCCGTGGCCATTTCAAGAAATTTACCCTTCCACTTTTCGACGACCGGCAAGGGATCCTTTTTGTAGTCTTTTTCCAACCGCAAAATCATGGCTTTGGCAGTCGATAAATCATTGGCGGTGAAGTAGGATTCGACCAACTGGCTTGAGACGTTGGATATCGCGTTGCGAATCTTGTCCTTGTCCTTGTCTTCCGGAAAAGTCCTTTGGAATTCTTCGAGCACTGCCAAAGCATGCGGCAATCGACGTTGGCCGGCCATGTCGATCGCACTCTGAAATAAGAAATCGCGACGCAGTTTTTGCAATCCGGGGGTCGATGGATAGTTGACCAACAAAAAGTTTAAATGCTCAAACGCGTCACCGAATTGCTTCTTTTCTAGCAGTTTGTTGGCTTGCTGAGCAATCAGTTGCTCATAAAGATAGATCGTTTCGATGTCCCTCCAGGCGATTTCGTAGGTCCGATCCGGAAATACTGGAAAGGTGACTTTGAATCGATCCGTTTCTTTGGGGGCGACAGGAATTTTTCGATCTGGGAAATCGATGGTATTCACTCGTACGCTTCGTCCCCCGGCCTCTTGATTGAGCGTGATAATGTCGAAAGGAGTTTGTTCATCGAGGATGGATCCAACAATTCCCGCGTCCGCTAAAAGCTTGTCTTGTTGTGCACTGGCCGTTTGGCTAACCAACATCAAAACGAGGTTGCACAGAAGCCAAAACTGCACGCCTCGAATCTTGGAAATGCGAGCTGCCACCGGAAATTTGAAATCATCACAACCCATCATCATTGGCTTGTACCTGACTTGTCGGATTGCGCAGACCGCGCAGTTGGGACTGGCACTGAGAGAATTAGGCCCTCGTCACATGGAACCAAAAGCGCTTTAGGAAGGATCAACGGTGAACCACTGATGGGTTCGCCGACCTGGACACGAGCAACGATGGAACCATCGGTCATCGAAAGGCGGATCAATTCCCCGTTGGTCGTCGCTAGAAGACAATCGTTTTCGACAAGGCTAGGGCTGCCAACCAACACGACTTTCTCCAAAGGTAATGTCCAGAGTTTTTTGCCGGCGTCATTGCACCCGATTAAGCCGTCGATATCGCTCAAGGCTAACACAATGTTTCCATTGGGACTTTCCAATGCAAAGGGGCCCCACGAGAACCGACCTTCGACGGGGACATTCGCGATTCGTCTGAGTTCATTCGAATCATAGAAATCGAGTTGGTCACCCGATGCATTTGCGGATACTCCCACGACGACATCGTTGATGATAGACAAGCGACCCTTGAGTGGCTTTTCCAACGATTGCGAAGTGATGATACGCAGTTGCTTTCCCGTTGAAAGCTTGTACATGTAGCGTTGCTGATCCGCCACGATGGCCGTTTGCTTGTCCGCCATCAAAACTGGATTCAGCCATTTGGGGCGTTCCCCCGCTTGAATCGACGGTTGAAATGGAGTGCCGATCATCTTGCCCTTTTCAGGATCGATCATCGCGATTTGTGCACTGTCGAGCGGTACAAGAATAGCGCCTGAGCTGAGCGCAACTGCCTCACCACTGGGAAAAGCCTCACCCAAATCCATTGCCAGAATCTTCGATGGAGAAGTCGTTCGTTTCGAAGGATCGATGATCAGCAACTGATTCCCCTTCGCTTGATTCAGCAGTCCAATCCTGGAATCTTTTAAGGTAAAAGGTGTCAGAAACATCGTGGATCGTTGATTTCGGCCTAGGTTTTCGACCGGGTCAAGAGGTTGTTTGTCGGAAAGTGACTTGCCATCTACCAAATAAACGGCTCCCTGCGCGGTCACTGCAACGAAGCCCTTTCCGTCCGTCGAAAGGGAAGTAACCGGCACACCGACGTCTGATTCCCAGACAGGATCTCCGGTGCCGGGCTTCATGGCTGTCACACGTACACCGAGATTGCCGCGAACCACTCGAGAATGAATCACATAATCATCGGCTTTGATCGGTCTATTGGTGAACTGGTCTCCGTCCTCTCGCAACCATTGCCGATTCAGCTTCTGCGAAGTAACCTGAACTTGGTAGTAGATCAATCGAGTCGAAGCAAGCCAAAGATCGTTCCCGACCATCAGTGGCCAAGTTGTTTTCGGGCTAGTTTCGTTTTCAATCAGGCTAACAAGCTTAAAGACTTTGTTTTTTGGGTTTGTAGGTTCGACATCCAGGATGGCTGTTTCACCCAGATTCGTTGCGACCGCCAATCGACGGCCATCCATTTGCGGCTCAGTCACAACATGTCCGCGAAGTGTGATCGGGTTTTGAGCGGGCTTGATGTTGAGTCCATCATCGTTCGTGCTAAAGACTCGCATCGTGCAATAGTCGGAACCATCATTCTCAAAAATGACAAGCTGATTGAGGATCCATATGGGCGGAACCGCGATCGTCGATGGTGCGTGTCCGACGTACACGACCTCTTCACATTGTCCGCTTGCGCGTGAGATCGCGTAGAGGTTGGAGTGATTGCCCAGTACATAGCGTTTCTGTTTCGAAGTCGAGCCGCCGATTCCCACATCGATCGCTTGTGGGAATTTCTTTCCCCATCTTGATTGGCCAGTGGCCGCGTCAAGGCAGAACACTTCGCCGCCGACAGTCGGAACCAAAATGACATCCGTGTCGATCGTTGGCGAAATGAGTCTCCCGTTCATCTTCGCTTCCCAAACCAAGGAACCGTCTGCGGCCGCCAATCGTCGCAAAACACCTTGTTCGGGAACGGAGACGAGTACATCGCTATCTCCGACCGCTAACAATCGCTTGGGTTCGCCTGTCCAGTCCGTGCCGATATGTTGTCGCCAAATCACTTTTCCATTGCCAGCGTTCATCGCAACCACGGAGCCTTCGACTCTCAGATAAATCGTCGAGCCGTTTTCGCCATCTAGCCCCGGAGCTTTTCGCCCGACAAGCAGAACGCTATCGACAGAGTTCGTTGCCGCCGGCTCGTTGTTAATTTGAGGAGACTTTGGAGCCGCAACGACTAAACTCTGTTGCAAACCTGTGGCTTGCGCAAGCAGTTCGTTGAGTTTCACATCCGATTGAAGTTGCGGATATTTCCTAAGCAATGCTCGGCGCGATTCGTAGGTCTTTGAAACATCTTTCGCTTCGACAGCGGACGTCATAGCCACAAGAGTGAACGCGAGATCTTCGCCGCGCGATATGTCCCGCAGCAGACGGCTCTGGTCCTCTTCGATCTTTTTGATGCGAAGTTCATTTTGGGTTCGTTCCTGCGTTCCGACATATCTCGGGTCGCGAACCAATTCCAACTGTTGGTTCATTTTTTCGATCAAAGTTTTTCGATCTGCGATGGACGATGTGCTTTCGATCTTCATCACAAATTTTTCGGAAATTCGTAATAAGGTGTCGGTGACATCGCCGCGTAGTTCATTCAAAGCGGATTCACTCGCGATCGTCGGAAGTATTTCTTGGCATGCCTTGAGCGCGACCATCGGGTCGGCTGCTTTTTCGGCGTCTTGCCGGATCTTAGCTAACCCGACCATAACTTTTGACTGGCTTACACGCGAGTCGGATGTATTGTTCTTTCCAAAATCGCCGAAGGACTTCGCGGCCTTCTCATAATCTCGCGCTTTGTAGGCTTCTTCCGCTCTCGTCCAGGCTTCATCAGCGGATCCCTTGAAAAGCCATCCCAGCAGAGGAATTAAAAGGATTAGCAAAAGCGCAACGATGAACCCGTAGCCAAGGATTCGATACGATTCCCATGCGCTCTTTTTCTTGACATTCGTTTCTCGCACCACGCGTCGTGGCAATTCCTCCAACTCGCTGAACGCCTCGACTTTTCGTTTGCGACGCGATTTGCGTTTGCTTTCCGCGTCGACTACCTCGATGACCTCAATCGGCTCATCGATCACTTCTACGTCGGCAACCTCGTCCACTTGAACCATGTCATTAGGCAGTAGATCCTCGACAGAATCGTGATCGTCGGGTACTGGCTCAATCGGTCTGCCGCCGCGCAACGCGAGCGATGGGTCGGGTTTAGTCCCGGCAGTAGCCTCATTGAGTTCGGTCACAAGCTTGGTTGCTTGAAAGCGAGTCAACTGTCCATTTTCGACCAAGAGCTTTGCAATGGCTTCCGGTGTGACACGACCCTTGGACTGCTCCACCTGGCGATGGAGCTCTTCAATGATTTCTGGGTCGAGTAATCCTCGGCTCTCCAGAAGAGCTATAAACTGCGACGCTGCCATCGTTTAATCAAACTCCTCAACCACGGTCACTTGAAAACTACTTAAACCTTTGTCTCGGCCTGCTTCCAAAGCAGCCACAACGGCAGCATGGATTGGATCGACGTGCGCTTCGACCGCCATCTTGAGAGCATTGTCATTTGCAACGGTGACCAGCTCCTTGCGAGCGTCGTCGAGCGCAATCAATAAATCCTGCTTGCTGCTCGCTTGCCGATCTTCGCCACCAGTCTCGACATCCTCATTACGCATCGGCTCATAAATTGGATCAATTGTTTCGACAACCTCGACCATTTCGTCCGACACGATTTCGTTTGGATCGAGTTTGGATTCTGAATCTACAGTGATACGAAGAGGTACTTGAATGGCTCCATCGCACGATCGGTAGCGAATCTCGACACTATCAATCATCGCTTGCGCATCTCCCGAAGTCGCATTGCTCATTACGAACCTGCTTGCACCCGCATCATCACCAAAACAACAAAGTAAGCCCCCCAAAAGGCCACTACCGCAAGTGCCACATGCGAGCCTTTTCCAACAACAGCGAATATAGCGGTGGGGTCCATAGAAGAACGAATCCGGTGATGAGAATTTAGTTTTCGAAGTAGCTAAGAGCGCCGCCACTCGCGGCAATTCTTGGAGAAGGGCCAGTAACCCTAAGCATAGCTGCGACGAATCACTTTGAGGATTGGCCATCCTGAGTTTTCAAACAGATTTGAACCTTTTGCCCTCCAATCCGAGAGCTCAGTCGTTTTCCAAACGGTACGACGGCGAAAAGTCCTCTTTTCGCGGCGGTCTAAGCCAAAAACTAGTCGATGAGCGCAGTTGCAATCCCTTGAGCGTCGATTTGCCAAGGGACCCATACGAGTGCAAGCAGCTTAATTTTGGTATCCCCCTTGCGAATCGGGATATCGATTGCTTCTAATGTCAAGTTCTCGACCGAGAATTGGCTGGTGACCGCATCGATCTCTTCTTGACACTGACTCTCGATTTCATCTTTCGCGGCTTGTAGTTCCCCGAGCGTTTCTTGAGCCCTCATGACCTCCCCTTGCTGAGCGGTCGCTCGGCCAAAACCTCGAACGGCCGTCGCAGCTTTGGTTACGTTTCCTTTCGTTGCGATCTTGTTTCCGAGCAACGCGCCGAGAATACTTGTTCCAATGTTGAATATCCCCTCCATTTGCTTGGATTTCGCAGCCTCTGTTTGTTTGTCGAGCCTCTGCTGGGCGGCCAACAATCGCGTTTGAAAAGTCCTTATTTTTTCGGCATATTTTGCCTTGAGCTTGTCGATTGCGGCATCGCGAGCCTCTTTGGCGGAATGCGATAAATCGATGCGAGCATCTGTTTCGCTCATTCCCGGTGGGGTTGTCTTTTTGATCGCCTTGCAAGAATAAACGGTGCACTGGATGTGTCGAAAAAAGTAGTCTTTGAGCGATTTTTCCCAGTTACTAAAATTCTTGGCGGAGGATAACTCCACTGGCATGCCGGCATACGTGTAAGCGTCTTCAGGCTGATTGCTCAACTGCAAAACATCGGGCTCAATGCGAGCGGATTCCTCCCAAAGTGGATCGGGTACATCACCTTGGATGTTGACCATCAGCCGCACATCCTCCCAATAGTCGACGTTGGCTGGCGCTTTCACGAAGTGGATACTCGCTTGCCCTAGTATCGCTGGCCGATAGATCACACGGTTCTTGGAACCGGGAATCTTGGTTGGAATCAAGAATCTCTCGGTCACATCTGCAGGCACAATCGGACGCGAACCGGACTCGGCTGACGAAGCACTACCAGACGATGTTGCAGGCAAATTAGCCGACCCCTTGTTCGATGCCAGATTCTTTTTTTCTGCCATCAACGTCGAGATCTGATCGCGGGACAATGGCCCCCGCAAAAACGACATGGCCCACCTCGATTGGAAAATGGTTGGCCCGACATCATGCACATTGTTCATCAGAAACACGCGATTGCCGAGCGCCGAAAGAGACCGCTCCATCTCCGCCCGATCGAACGCGCTCCCCTGTTGCAACGATGCCCCCTCGAGTCCGTCGAGCACCCGATCCTTGTCCCGCTGCGTTTGCAAGCGACCAAGAAACCAAGTTCCCATGTTAGACAATCCCTTGTAGTCCAAGTCGACCGGATTTTGGGTCGCAAGCACAATACCAAGACCGAAGGCTCTTGCTTGCTTGAGCAACGTCATCATCGGCGGCTTGGATGGCGGTTTGGCGGACGGCGGGAAGTACCCGTACACTTCGTCCATGTAAAACAAAGCTCGAAGCGATCCCGTCCCCGGCTGGGCTCGCATCCACGCTAATAACTCGCCTAAAAAGATGGTCACAAAAAACATGCGCTCCGAATCGTTCAAGTGAGCGATCGAAATGATCGACAATCGCGGCTTGCCATCGGACGTGTACAGAAGGCTCTTGATGTCGAGCGTTTGGCCATCAAGCCAACCGGCAAAGGCTGGCGATGCGAGCAAGTTGTTTAAGCTCATCGCCAACTTGGCTCGCTCTGCCACTGGAAAAAACGAGTCGAGATCAAGAATCCCAATCTTCTTCATAGGCGGCGATTGGATCTGCCGAATGAGCTCTTCCAGACTAAGGTTGTTGCCGCTGCGCCACGCTTGGTCGAAAATATTCGAGAGCAAGATATGCTCGCGGCTTGTGAGCGGATCGGCGTCGATACCCAGCAACGTCAGCAACCCCGATGAGGCTGCTGATACTTTTTCTCGCATCGTTTCCGCGTCTTGTTGCACCGCTGGAGGTGGAGCATCGAAGCTTTTGAGAACCGTCATCGGCACGCCGATGGTACTCCCTGGCGTGAAGATGGTCATATCGACGGAATCGCGATACCGTTGGATGCGATCGGCGTTTTGATGCCAATCGTTCAGCCCTTTGCGCCAACGGGTAGCCGTTTCTTCTGCAAGCTCGTCAATCGATTTACCTTGCCGAGGCGCTTCCGAAGGCTCAATCCATTCTTTGAAGTCCGATGCTGCCAAATTTGGGAAAGCAAGCAAAAGATTGCCTAAGTCACCTTTTGGGTCGATGCAGATCGCAGGGATGCCGTCGATCGCCGCTTCTTCCAACAAGCTTAGGCACAATCCAGTCTTTCCGCTTCCCGTCATCCCCACGCACAGTGCGTGCGTCACGAGATCCTTGGAGTCGTAATTGACCAGTTCGTCGAGAAGTTTTCGCTCGCCAAGATCATACTTCTTTCCGAGATAGAAACTGCCAAGCTTTTCATAGTCTTGTACGGATATCATCAACGAGCGTCTTTCGAAATCGAGGTTATTCTGAAACTTCCCGGCGAACGCCACCATGATCGGATGGCATCGAGCACCATTTCATTGCGCACCAATTCATTGAGCACACGGAACTGAAAATCTATTCGTTGGCTACGTTTACGTAAACTTTCAATGCGGAGTTGTCTTCGACCAACAGCCGCATCATTTCTTTGTACTCCCCCAAACCGTCCACTGGGCTGGTCAAAATTTTTGACAAGACGTTTGGAAACATCACTTCGCCCAACGCCAAATCTCGAATGCCAGATTCAACGTGCTCTCGGTTTGCATTGACGCTACCAACGAGTAGCTTGTTGCCGAGCACCCATTCGATATTGACCTTATCCGAAGGAACGGTTGTGGTCACTTTGCCACCCGTGATGCTAGTCCAAACCAACACACCGTTGTGACCCAAGGATTCCATTGCGCTAAAAGCAATCGCCGAAGAACCGGTTGCATCGATAATCAAATCAGCCTTGCCGACTCGCTTGGCGAGTTCCGACAAGGAGGTTTGCGATGTTGGAATATAGGTTGCTTCCATTCCCTCGACGATCGAACTCTTGAGGTGCGGGCCTGTCGCTCTCGCAAGCGTAAACACTTCGATTCCCCGAAGTCGTAAGATGAGCGTTGCCAACAAACCAATTTGTCCAGCACCGAGCACAAAGGCTCGTTTTGGATTCCAAACCTTCATGCGACGTTGTGCCTCGAACGCTTGTTGGATCGCTTTGGCCGCACAGCTCATCGGCTCCATGAGCACGTGTAGATTTTTGAGCCCTTTGGGGACTCTCACAACGTAGTCTTCGTGATCCACAAAGTACTCCGTCAAATAGCCGTGCAGCAAATTGATGCCGCGTTCGTAGTAAGTCTCCTCACTGGTCATGTCGTAGGTGCCGATCTTGTCGTAGATCGAACCACCAGGGCGACGAACGGTTGCCGTCACGTAATCGCCCACTTTGATATTCCGAACGTTGGCCCCAACCTCTTTGACGATTCCAAACGACTCATGCCCCAAAACGAGATAGTCATCGCCCGGGGGTGGGTTGCCGTAAAGTGCATCGTTGATTTCGCGGTCCGTTGCATCGACGCCGACCTTGAGAACCTTGACCAGAATTCCTTTTCCGTCCGGTATCTTATCGATCGAAGGCATGGGAATATCGCGTTCATGTACGCTATTGGGTGTGCCAGGCCGGACTGCAATCGCTTTCATAACGTTCTGCTATTGGTTTATTGAGAAATTGGGAGGGTGGAGGAAAAGACGGCTAATGGCCGAAAATTATAACGGCCCGACGACGCTTGGCCACAGACGATTGCTCAGGGCAGCGGAAATCGATTCGACGGGGTGCCAATCATTACGACTTGCTCAGAAAGGGCATTCGGGGCGATAGAGCAGTCGACTGCAACTAGGACAAACGAAAGGATTTCCCATTCTGAGTTTGTCAAGAATGCGCGGCGTAAGGCCGGTATTGCAACCACCACACGACACGTCTTCGAGTTGCGCCATGGCATCTGCGCCGCGACTCGATACCAACCGTTTGTAGTCGACCTTGAATTCCGGCGTTAATTGCTCTTCCACTTTGGCAAGGTTCCCCTCGACGCGGATCAACTCTTGTTGGAGTGTGGCAATCCGAGCGGCAACGTTGTTATCGGTTTTCACTTTTTCCGCTTCGGTGAGTTTTAGCTTTTCTTCGTATTCCTTGGACAAGGCTTGAAAGCTATCAATTTCCTCGAGGGTTTCCAGAATTTCGTCGGACAATACGTTATTGGCTTGGGTGTCCGCCGCGATTTGCTCTTTGATGGCCTGGAATTCGCGATTATTGGTGGCGGAGTTCATTTTCCCTTCCCAATCGTGAATTTTGGCTTCGCGTTCACGAAGTTGCAGTTGCTTTCGGTCGGTCTCCATCTTTTTCTGTTTGATGGTGTCCTTGCATTTTTGCAACGCGTCTTTTGCCGTGTCAACCTGTAACTGAGCAGCTTTGATTTGCCTGGGGCCACGCTCAATTTGCGACTTTATTTCGGCAATTTGAACCAAGAGTTGATGCAGATTTCGGACTACGGAGTCGCTGACGTTCATTCGATTTCCACTGATAGATAGTTCGGCGAAGAGGTTTCCCAAGATTAAACCACAAATGTCGACAGAAACTAGCCTGATATCACTATTGCGATCTGAATTGCAAGTAACGACAATTGCCAACGCGGATTGGCCGGACAGTACCTATTAATTTAATGGAAATGCAATGATATCCTCTGCCTTTAAGCACTGCCTCTGGAGCGGTTCTGCTGTCGTCTTTCTTTTTTGTGAAATGTCTTCGCCCGTCGTTTTTTCGCAAGAACCCGCGAATTCCAATCGAAAAAGCGACCGAGTGGCTGTTTCCGCCGATCTAGAGTCGTTCTACAGCAAGACCGAAAGTGCGTCTACGGTTGCCGACTACACGTCCATTCTTGATTTTTGCCGAAACGTTGCTGGAGATAGGACCCGTTCACGTGATGACCGCGAATACGCTCGCAGCTTGATGAGCTGGGCGGCGAACCGCCGAGGCGAAGCCCGCAGCGATCAAGCGGGAATAATGGTTCGAAATCAGCAGTTAACCGAAGCCGAGAATCTCGACGCGCTGGCCCGCAAGGATTTTGAAAATGCAATCCAACTAGACAACACACGCTGGCGAGCTCATCACAATCTCGCGATCACCCAAGCCGTGCAGGGGGAGACACAGGCTGCACTGGATAGTTTTGCCCAAGTGATCCGGCTCAACCCCGAGTATCCAAACGCCTACTTCAATAGGGGCGAAATTCTCTTTCGTGCCAATCAATATGAGGCCGCGTTGCTGGACTACGAAAAAGGAATTCAACTGGCACCGGACGATTCATCCGCTTTCAGTGGCAGAGCCCATACGCTCTACGCGTTGGGGAAAACAAAAGAAGCGCTCGCCGATTATGCCAAAGCGATGGAGCTCGCACCACAATCGGTGGATGCAGCCACGGAGTACGCAGATACTTGCCAAGCACTCGGCAATTGGAAAGACGCGGCCACCGCTTATCAAAAAGCGATGCAACTCGACGGCAAAAATGCGAGACTGCTACAAAACGCAGCTTGGATGATGGCAACTTGCCCTGATGATTTTTATCGAAATGGTTCGTCCGCGTTGGAGACCGCTCAAATGGCCGTGCGTGTAGCCTCTGCACCTGCATCCGCACAAGTGCTCGACGTGTTGGCTGCGGCACAAGCAACCGCTGGTGATTTCGCCTCCGCTCAAAGCACAATAGCAGAAGCACTTCGTTCGACCACAGATCCGGTGCTTCGAAGCGAACTGCAAATGCGAGGAAAGCTCTATCAACGAAAAAAAGTTTACGTCCAACCAAAACGCTGAAGTTGTGGTTGTGTTGAAATTCGAAACGATCAAACCTCTGTAGGATCGGAACTACGGCTTCGACAACGATCTCGCAACCCGTTCTTGAACGGTTTCAGAAACTGAGGGACAACTGGAAGGCCAAAACACGCCATTTGTCGAACGTCGGCCAAATTTCTCTAGCTTTTTCTTATCAAAACATCATTGGCATGGGGCCTGAAGCTCATCTTTACCCACATCTTTTGATCTTACTCCCCTCGCCCTGTACTCGGGGAGAGGGGCTGGGGGTGAGGGGGTTACACTGTGTTTTGATTGGTATTTTGATTGCGAATTCAATGACTATCCTCTTTTCAGAAGCGTAAATAAACCACCGAACCTTACAAGTCAGGGCTCTACCCCTCTCCCCTCATCAATCAATTTTTGCGCATTCGCTCCTGTCGTTCTCGTTCTTCTTCGTAAGCAACGTCGATCAAATGCAGTACCCCATCAACATCAGCAGCCTCCGTCGGGAACTCAAAATTACCCGTTAGCTTCAAGTCAGGACGGAGCTCACGCTTTTCATACAATTCCCAGATTTCTTCCCCGTAGTGAGTATCCGCCAACTCAGGCGCAAATCTAGCGTAATATTGAGTCATGTTTTCAACATCCCGCAGGAGCATGCTCTTTGCGCTATTGTTGGCTGCTGCATTAACGACTTGCGGCAAGTCAATGATAACGGGTCCTTCCGAGTCCTGAAGAACGTTGAATTCAGAGAGATCACCGTGCACCAGCCCGATACACATCATACGCAATACATAATTCATGACGGTCGCGTGATCCCTCACTGCTTGCTCCGCTGACAACGCGATGTCGTTGAGTCGAGGCGCGACGTCACCATCCGCGCCGGTTATCAGCTCCATCAACAACACTCCTCCGAACAAACCATAAGCTTTGGGGACTCGCACTCCCACTGCCGCAAGACTCAACAACGCATCCACTTCGGCACGCTGCCAGACAACCTCCTGTTGATCCCTACCGAATTTGGATCGTTTTTCCATTGCTCTCTGCCGGCGGCTGTTTCGAATTTTTCGTCCTTCCTGATACTGAACCGCTTTCTTAAAACTGCGATCGGCAACATCTTTGTAAACCTTAGCGCAGCAGATCTCCTGGCCGCAACGCACAAGAAAAACTTGGGCTTCTTTCCCGCTCATCAACGAACGAATGACTTCGTCAACTAATCCGTCGTCGATCAGCGGTTGAATACTCTTGGGGACTTTCAAAACGTTACTTCTTCTGGAAGATGGAAAATTTGACTGACGGGAACCAAACTATTCTCGAGTCAAAGTTGAACTAGCATACCTGTCCGGTGTTAATGTTGCAGTATTGGCAGCTGCCAAACCTTGTAGGAATCAATAGAAATCGTCACGAAAGTGGGTTGGGCTCCCAGGTTTGGGCTCCATTTTTGGGGCTTCTCGGCCTCATCTTTACTCACATTTCATGGCACCCAAAGACCGAGATTTCAGACTTTTCGCGCTCTTTCTCAGTCTCAAGGACCGTTGCATTGCGTGACATGGAGTTGCTTTCCAGGGAGACTCGTGCGGTTATACTGCTATGTTCATTGAGTTCTTGGGCTCGGAGATAACGAATGAGAATCCTTTTCACCGGCGGTTCTGGCAAAGCTGGACGCCATGTTGTTGCGCACTTAGTCGAGCAGGGGCAACGAGTGCTGAATTTGGACCTGACTCAAGCTAACATCCCAGGTGCCTATGATTTGACAGTCGATTTGACAGACGCCGGTCAAGTTTTTTCCGCCATGTCGGGCATCACTTGGTTCGACGAGTTGGATTCTGGGGAGGGAGTTCCTAAGTTTGATGCGGTGATCCATTTCGCCGCCATTGCGAGGATACAACTGCGTCCAGATCCTGAGTGTTTTCGGATCAACACAGTTTCAACTTACAACGTACTGGAGGCTGCAGTGAAGCTGCGCGTGCCGAAGATCTTGTTTGCGTCTTCGGAGACGACATACGGAATTTGTTTTGCTCATGGCGAAGTAGTTCCGGACTATATCCCGGTCGATGAGGAACATCCCACGGTTCCGCACGACGCCTATGCCATGTCCAAAGTTTGCAACGAGATTTGCGGTCACTGCTTTCATGCACGATCCGGTGCGGAAATTTACGCGCTCCGTCTCAACAATGTGATCGAACCGCATGAGTACGCGGACCTTGCTCCGCAGTGGCGATCCAACGCTGCCAGCCGTCGCCGAAATATTTTCGCTTATATCGACACTCGGGACCTCAGTCATTTTATTGACTGCGCCCTTGCCGCAGACGGGCTTGGCTACCAAGTCTTTAACGTCGCGAACGCGGACTCGTCCGTGGGTGCCACCAGCACCGAACTGATTGCTAAGTTCTATTCCGGTGTGCTTCTGAAACGTGAACTCGGCGAATTTGAGACTTTTTACTCAATCGACAAAGCCCGTCAAATGTTGGGCTTTTCGCCGCAGTCCCGCTGGCGCGAGAGTTAGCGTAGCACAGGCTAGCAGCGCTAGCAGCCTGTGATACGTGAGATCCAGCGGAACTATTCCGGTTGGCCAAGTTCAACGACTACTTTTTCGATCTTGCCCGTAAACGTGAATGGCAGCTTGTAAGTGAAGTCAACGGCTGAACCAGAGTCCATGCCCACGTCGACCCCTTCGCCGAGCGAAAACTGAAGCGGTACCGTTTTGGGAATTTTCCCCTCGCCTACTTTCTTGCCGTTGGCCGTGATCACCACCGACGCGGGTTTACCACGCTCTCCTGGTTTGCCTTGGTATGCAAAGTTAATCGACAATCTGACTTTCCCCTTGGGCAGAGGCTCGCTGGTGATGGTAGTGCGGTCAATCGCCAAGTAGTTATAGACGAAGTTCGCTTTGCCATCGCGAAGATAGATCCCTAATCCGCCGGTCAGTCCGCCATGGGTATAGATCATCCCTTCTGCACCGGAATCAGGAATCTCGATATCGGCAGTGATCGAAAACGATTTGTTCAGCACTGGTGGCGATGCACCATCAGGTAGCGCAATTTGACCTGGATAGTACGTGAATTTGCTCCGCTTGCCCGCAAGACTTGGCCGCCCCTGCAGTTCGGAGTTGAGTCGCTCGACCGCCCGCCAGTCCAATGGTAGCACATGATACTTCTCTGCTTCTTTCCAGAACAACGCTTCGAGCTCTTTGACCTTGTCCGGGTTTTGGCTGGCTACGTTATCCGCTTGAGTGAAGTCTTTATTGATATTGTAGAGTTCCCACTTGGCATTAATTGGATCGAAGTCACCTCGGACCGGTGCCCACGGAACAAAGCTGCGGCTCGAAGCCATCCAGCCCTCATGGTAAATGCCCCGATTGACAAGCAATTCAAAGTATTGAGTTGGCCGCGTTTCGGATGCACTCGCCTCGGTGAGGCTCTTTAGAAAGCTCGCTCCTTCGATCGGCTTTTGCACGATTCCGTTCAGAGTTGCCGGGGGCGAAACGCCAATCGCTTCGTACAGAGTCGGTACAAGATCGATCACATGTAGGAACTGACTGCGAATGCCTCCCTTGTCCTTGATCTTGGCAGGCCACGAGACAACCATCGGATTGCGAGTGCCCCCGAAGTGGCTCGCAACCTGCTTGGTCCATTGAAATGGCGTATTCATGGCGTGAGCCCACGCGCTTGGGAAGTGATTAAACCATTTTGGGCCACCGATTTCATCAATATGTTTCAGGTTGTCTTCCCAGTCTTCGGGAAAGCCATTGAAGAAGAGATTCTCGTTGAGGCTGCCCTCCAACCCACCTTCGGCACTCGATCCGTTATCACCGACGATGTAAATGAAGATCGTGTTTTCCGCATTCGGCATCGCTTTGACAGCATCGACGACACGTCCCATGTGATGGTCGACGTGGGCGGAGAATCCCGCAAATGTTTCCATCATGCGAGCATAGACTTTCTTTTGCCCCGCATTGAGCGAATTCCAGGCGGGCAGACCTTCGCTGCGGGCGGTCAATTTAGCATCCTTTGGCACTACGCCGATGGCTTGCTGTCGCTTGAAAGTCTCTTCGCGATACACGTCCCAGCCTGCATCGAACTTGCCCGTGAATCTGTCGATCCATTCCTTGGGTGCGTGATGCGGGGAATGGTTGGCGCCAGGTGCCACATACAAGAAGAATGGTTTATCAGGAGCGATGCTTGTCACTTGTCTCGTCCAGGCGATCGCCTTGTCCGCAAGGTCCTCGGTTACGTGGTAGTTTGGATTTTCGCTCTTGGGAACAAGATTGCGGTTTTCAAAAAGAATGGGGTCCCACTGATTGATGTCCCCAGCATTGAAACCATAGAAGTAGTCGAAACCAAGTCCATTGGCCCAACGATCAAAGGGACCCGCCGCGCTCGTCTCCCAAGCTGGCGTGTTATGGTTCTTGCCGATCCAGGCCGTTCCATAACCGTTCTGACGTAAAACTTCTCCAATCGTGCCGCAACTCTTAGGCAACACACAGGTATAGCCCTCATACCCGGTGGCAGCTTCCGTAATCACGCCTGTTGCAGCGGAATGATGATTGCGGCCAGTGATTAGGGCCGCCCGAGTAGGACTGCATAGTGCCGTCGTGTGAAATCGGTTGTACTTCAGGCCTTCGGCAGCGAGTTTATCCAGAGTCGGTGAGGGAATGCCGCCTCCAAATGCCGAGTATTGACCAAACCCCGAATCGTCCAACAAAATCAATACGACATTCGGAGCATTCGCAGGTGCTTTTATCGGTTGTGGAAATTGCGGCGGGTCGGAGTCCTTGTAGGTCTTTCCGACTTTGCCCTTGAACTCAAAATCGGCTCGGGGCAAGCTCTTCGTTGTGGCTTGCTCGCGAGCCGGATCGGTCGTCGGCTGCTGGGCAGTGACCTCAGGTATTGAAACAATTAGTGCGACGCCGATGAACAGCCCACAACGGACTGTTCTTTGGTTTGCGAACTTGATCAAATTCATTTTTTAGGTTCTCCCCTAGTTTTCTCAAGTTTATGAGCTCTGCACCGTAGTCATGCACCGTAGTCGTTGATCGTCAACGCTTGAAACACTACTTGATTCGGAATTCTACCTTATCGATCGTTCCCGTAAACGGAAATGCACCCTTGCCCTTGTAGGCTGGGTCGACTGGCGTAATGGAATCACGACCAACCTCAAAGGGTTCAAGACCATGCCGGAAAGTTGAGCGTTCTACCTTGCCTTCACCAGCTGGCTGACCGTTAACAAATAACTTCAATGTACCCGAGCCTTGTGGTGATCCATCCGGTGTAAAGTCGGTGCTCAACGTTACCTTTCCCTCAGGCAACGTCTTGGTGCCTTGAATGGTCACATCCGCAACATCAAAAAAGGTATAGCGAAAGACCGGCTTGTTCTCGGTGACATACAAAGACCACCCTGCGGAAAAGGCTCCAGCACAAGTGACAACTCCCTCGGCTCCGCCTTTTGGGACGATTAGCTCTGCCGTCATCGTCAGCGGACGTGGAAAGAGTTGTGGTCCAATCGGTTCGGGAAGCGAAACACTATTGCCATAGTAGGTCCAACTTGTCTTTGGCTTACCAGCGATTCGCAAACTAGGATCCATCCGCTCGGAGAACCGTGGATCAAGAGGTAGGACATCGTATTTCTTCGCCTCAGCAATGAACTTTGCCTTGAGCTCCTCGAGCTTGGCAGGCATCTTTGCCGCTAAGTCATCTGCCTCGCTAAAATCCTGATCGACGTTGTACAATTCCCAGGGAGCGGTCAGGAACCCATCGCCACGTCCCATCGTCTCCCATGGCAAACTATACTTGCTGCAAGCGACCCAACCTTCATGATAGATCGCTCGATTCGTTGCTAGTTCAAAGTACTGCGTCGTTCGTCGATCTTTTGCTTTCGCATCGTCGAATGAATAGACCATCGAAACACCTTCGATCGGTTTCTGGGCGATTCCGTTGACAACCTTCGGTTCCGCAATCTTGGCCGCTTCTAAAATGGTCGGGACCACATCGATCACATGATGGAACTGATTGCGCAGCTCACCTTTGGCTTTGATTCCCTTGGGCCAATGGACCACCATCGGATTGCGTGTTCCGCCGAAGTGGCTAGCAACTTGTTTGGTCCATTGAAAGGGAGCGTCCATGGCCCAGGCCCATCCCACAGGCACGTGTGGCTCGCTGGTCGGCCCACCGATTTCGTCGATTCTCTTGATGGAGCTCTCCAGTCCCAATTGGACGCCCAGCAAACTGGCTATCTCACTGAACGTGCCTTCCAGTCCACCTTCGGCGCTCGCGCCATTGTCGCCGACAACATACATAACGAGGGTGTTGTCGAGCTCACCGGACACTTGCAAACTTTCGATCAATCGACCGACCTCGAAATCGGTGTAAGCCATATACGCGGCGTAGTTTTCCATAAGTCGCAAGTAGACCTTTTTCGCATCGGCCGACTGAGTGGCCCACGCTGGCACCTCCTTGGGTCGTGGAGTGAGTTTGGTTCCTTTGGGGATGATTCCTATCTCGATCTGCTTGGCATGAGTCAATTCGCGTTGCTTGTCCCAACCATGGTCGAACTTGCCAATGAATTTTTGGAGCCAATCCTTGGGAGCATGGTGCGGGGCATGGATGCCCGACGTACTGAAGTAGTTGAACCAAGGCTTGTCCGGCGATGCTGCACGAATGTTGCGAGTCCACGCGATCGCTTCGTCGGTCATGTCGGCGGTGAAATGATAGCCTTGTTCGGGCATCTTTGGCTGAGGCACTGCGGACGTGTTACGGTAAAGAACGGGGTAGTATTGGTGCGTCTCGCCTTGGTTGAATCCGTAGAAGTAATCGAAGCCAAGCCCTGTCGGCCAGCGGTCGAACGGACCAGCAGGGCTGATATCCGGCTCAGGGGTATTGTGCCATTTGCCGAACATCGCGGTGGCGTAACCGTTGTCTCGCAAAACTTGCGAAACCAAGGCCGTGCTCTTTGGAATGACACCGGTGTAGCCAGGATACCCGGTTCCCATTTCGATGATGACGCCGGTAGCGATCGAGTGATGGTTCCTGCCTGCTAGCAGCGCGCCACGAGTCGGACTGCACAAAGCCGTGGTGTGAAAGCGATTGTACTTGAGTCCATTGTTCGCCAGCTTGTCCATGTGCGGTGTCGGCACCGGACCGCCAAACGTCGAACACATTCCAAAGCCGACATCGTCAAGCAATATCAACAAGACATTCGGACTTCCCTTTGACGCCTGAACAGACTCCGGAAAATCTGGCTTCGAATCTTTGTAGGATTCTCCAATCTTTCCCTTAAAAATCGGATCCGGTTTTGGCAACTGCAAGCCACCATCTTGTGCAGAAGTCAGTTTGCTATTTTGCGCCATCAATGTGTTCGTACCGTCCATCGTTGCTACGACAAACACCAACAGCATGACCTGAAAACAACACAACCAATGAAAACTACGTTGGCTTAACATTATCAAAAAAACTTTCAGCGGAGAGTCGTGGATGATTTCTTAATAGAGTGCGGTTTTTTCCTGATCCTCTCGGGGTTTTTTCCCGCAATATGATTCTAGCACAGCCCCAATCATGTTTCAACTAGGGGCACGGATTGCAAGTTTTGTTGCACCGTGTAATCAAGTTACCAGGCTCTGCCTCGTAACTAGAGTGCAAGCGAGGCTCCACCTCGCCGAAATGATCTTATGATTGTGAATTCGGGAGGCAGGAGCCTCCACACCAATGCGTTCCCAGGCAGAACCGCAGAGCCTGGGAACGAGTAGTCTCCTGTGCGACGTTTATTCCAATCAGTGGCATCAGGATCGCAAAGAGTGCGAAGTGGAATCGCACTCTGGTTTGCATTAGTAACAAAATTAATTCTTAAAGACGGACAGAATTGCGATTGCTTTGTCCAGGCCACCGGCTGCTTCGACAAAATTTTTCATGGAAGCATATAGATCCGCGGTGGCTAAAGGACTTGCCGCAGCCGTCTTGACTTTGGTAGCGCCTGGTTTAGGACCACGTTTCTTGCCCGACCCCTTCGGGCTCTTTCGAAATATTTGGTAAACGAGTGGAGCAGAAACAGCAATTCCATTCTTCTCCAATTGTGCGACGATTTCGGGTGCGCTTAGCTCGGGATTTTTCGTGTGAAGCTCACGGATAGCTGCGGATTTGTTCATGCCTTTTTTCATTTTCTTCCTAGTAGGTTTGGGTAACTCTTGGTGAACCGACAATTGTAGCTAGAAACAGCAAAAGTTGCACGCAAAAGTTTCTGTTACTTACTATTTGTTTACACTACCTATTTGGTTACACTATCTATTTCTATTTGGTTCCACTACCTGCCGGAATGTCAAGTTGATCCGCTCACCCACATTAAGTTTGGTCTTGGGGACTTCGTGTTGCCAAAACTGCTGCATGGTGCCAGCCATGATGATGAGCGTTCCGTTGCCTGCGAGGAATGTTTGGGTGTCTCTAGTAATGTTGTGCCTGATGCGAAATTTTCTCGTTGCCCCCAAGGACAGGGAGCCAATCAAGTTCCCGATTTCAGGTTCGTCGTCCGCGTGCCAGCCCATGCTATCCGATCCGGATCGATATCGATTAAGTAGGCAGTAATTGTACTCACCCTGAATGGCCTCGATCTTTTCTTTGATCTCAAGCAACGTGGCAGTCCAGGCGAGTGCCACATTCTCGATATGTGAGTAACGGTAAGTGACGCCAGGATCACCATAGGACGCTATCAATCGCGGTT
>CAMBSL010000038.1 GCA_945870455.1 Pirellula staleyi DSM 6068
AGTTTTTGAGTTAACTGTTCTATATTCCTGAGGGTGTTCTGGGCGGTGATGTAAAGCTGAGGGTTGTCAATCAACTGACTGACGGTGCCATTGCTGTTGTTGATACGGGCCGTCAGTCTTTTGAGGTCTCCGGCTAGGATGTTTAAGTCGTCTAAGGCTCGGACTGCGCCGCTCACCAGCTTTTCACTGTTTTGGCTCACGGGTTCGGTGATGTTGGCAATGTTTTCGATGGCGACATTCGCGTTGTCGACTGCTGTGCTGATGGTTTTGCCGATTCCTTCAAACTCTTTGCCAAGTCCTTCGAGACTCAAGCTAAACTGCTCAAAGCCCTTGAGCGTTCGTTGGGTTTGAGTCAGCGTCGATTGGGCTTCCTTGATCAAATCAGGTAGCAAAGTCAGCCCGTTTGCGATTGCAGCCGGAATATCTGCTCGCTCAACTTGCCCAGCCACACGTTTGATCTGCTCGGCAGTTGCGTTGATCGTCTCCAATGTGGAAGTGGTTCGAGAGACCAAATCATTAATGGGTCCAGTTCCATCACCGATAATGCTCTGAACCGACGCCCCGAGCGAATCCATGCGAGCTAACGTGCGGTTCAAGTCGGTCATCAGCGGCAAAAAGTTCTCCTCGGCCTTCGCTAAGAAATCTTGTGGGTCTTTTGCAACTTCGCCACCCGTTGAGTAGTAGCCGTCTGTGATAACCTCATTGGCTGCAGCCCTTTCTTGATCATCCAATTCGAAATTCGCCGGCGTGCCCATGGAGCCATCGAACCGCTTCAACAGCGACGATTGAGAGGGCGTGAAAAATTCAACGACCGCGTCTCCAGTAATAAATGAACCGCTCATAATACGTGGCACTTCAGACTTGAGCAGCTCATTCTTTTTCTCTAGTTCTAAAGTCAATATGACGCCGCCAGTCCCTTGCAACAATTCAATTTTCGAGACACGCCCGATCAGCACGCCGTTCTTGCGAACGGGCGTATCAATCGTCACTTTGGGAGCACTTGGAAAATTAAAACTCGCTCGGTAGCGATCGACCCAAATTGCTGGAACAGCGCCGAAAAATGCGATCAACAGCACTCCAATGATCGCGGAGGCCAATACGAGGACTCCGACACCAAAACGATAACCACTTTCTTCCATGATTATTCCTCGAGCGTCACTTTCTTTGCTATCGAGTCGTGCAAATTGGTAGTTTCTAAATCGCCATGCCCTCGCGATGTCAACATTTCCATCAATCGCTCGCCTGCCTCCCCTTGAACGAATTGCTTGACGCGGCGATCTTGGGTCGTGTCCAATAAATCGGGTGGGCCATCGAACAGTATCTGCGATTCACCTGGCTTCAATCTCGAATACGGGTAGAGCATGATGATACGATCCGCGACTCGGCGAGCGGAATGCATGTCGTGCGTTACGATCATACTGGTAACGGGGTATCTCTTTCGCGTTCGCAGCATGAGCTCGTTGATGACATCGCTCATGATTGGATCCAAGCCCGTGGTTGGTTCGTCGTAAAGCAGCAAATCCGGCTGCAGAATCAAGGCGCGTGCAAGCCCGACGCGTTTCCTCATTCCGCCCGAAAGTTGCGATGGTTTCTTCAACGCAACATCGCTCGGCAACCCAACTTCCGCCAGGCCGTCCAAGATCATGCTCTCAGCTTTCCTGCCCCTCGGAACTCCATGTTGGCGCAGTGGAAATCCGACGTTCTCATTGATTGTCATACTATCGAACAAGGCTGCGTTTTGAAATACAAAACCGAATCGTTTTCGAAGCCCCGTCATCTCGCGATCATTCAATGTGTGAATGTCCTGACCATCGAAGATCACCTTGCCAGCCGATGGCGTCACCAGTCCAACAATCGTCTTCAAGAACATCGTTTTCCCGCAACCACTCTCGCCGATGATGGCAACCGTTTGCCCTTTGGGGATCTGGATGGAGATGTCCTTGAGCACAACTTGTCGCCCGAATTTTAATGACAACGCGACCGTCTCTACAATCGGGCTAGGCGATTTAGAAAAGGGTGCAGCAATTTGTTCGATGATGGTATCATCCATTAGAACAGCTTTGCTCCGGATGGCCAAATTGCGAAGTACACAGCGTCTAAGAACAAGTTCAACACAATGTCGAGCGCCAATATCATCACAAAGCTCTGAACGAAGGCTGCGGTTGCGGCTCGTCCCACTCCGTCCGCGCCAGGTTGACAATTAAAACCGCGATAGCAACTGACGATGGCGATCGTAGCCCCAAAAAAAACACTTTTGAAAACGCCTGAGAAAAGATCGAAGCCACCCACGAAGTCACGACTCTTTTGGAGGTATTGTGCGTGATCGATACGCAACACAACCACGCTATAAAAGTAGCCGCCAACGATTCCCATGAAATCTGCCATGACCGTCAACGCTGGGATTAAAAGCATACATGCCAAAAACCGAGGAACAACCAGATAATGGATTGGGTTCGCACCCATGCTAACCAATGCATCTATTTGTTCCGTCACACGCATGGTGCCAAGTACGGCTGCCATCGCGCTCCCCACACGCCCTGCTAGCATTGTGGCCGCAAGAACTGGCCCGAGCTCGCGGACAAGAGACATGTTGATCACGGCACCAAGACGCGTTTCCATACCGATGCTTTTGAACTGGTGATAGCTTTGGATCGCAAGCACCATGCCGATGAAGGTTCCGGTCAACGCGACGACGGGCAAGCTCAAGACGCCGACAGCATAAAAGTTGGGCATCAACGTTTCGCGTTTCGGCTTGGACGTGAACATCCAGACGAGCATTTGAAAGGTGAATAGAGAAATATCCCCAAGGGTCGTTAGGCCTTGGACGACCAGTCCGCCCCATGCGCTCACGACTCGGCTCAAGTTGTTCATGAGTCGACCTGGAATCGAGTCGGCGTTTGGAAACGGATCAGCGGCCATAACTGTTTTGATCGGCTGTCAAAAGACGTAGCTTGAGCAGACCTTGCCGGAAAAAGCGATTATAACGAGTGCTGGTGACTGCTAGCATTCAATAAAAGCAAATTGTTTTTACCTTGGAATGACGTTATTCTTTCCAACTCCCTTTTGCAAGAACTGGCTATGAAGTGACAAGCGAACCGGTAAAGCCACCCCAGCGATGGTACAAAATTCTTTACGTTCAAACAATCCTGGCAGTCATTTTAGGAATTGCGATTGGAGTTTTCTTTCCAAACATCGGAAAGCAATTGAAGCCGCTGAGCGATGGCTTCATCGCGTTGATCAAGATGATGATTGGCCCGATCATCTTTTGTACCGTCGTCCATGGGATTGCGTCGCTAGGAGACCTAAGGCGGCTTGGGCGACTTGGCGTGAAGGCGTTTCTGTACTTCGAAGTGGTTTCGACGATTGCGCTGGTGGTTGGTTTATTGGTCGTGAATGTTCTAAAACCCGGTGAAGGCTTTACGGCACCTGGGGAATCGTTTCATGCGGATGCAAACGAACTTGCCACGAGCCAGACCGCCGCGCAACCATCCAAGGAACAAACGACGGTCGATTTCTTTCTGCACATCATTCCCAAAACGTTCGTAAGTGCCTTTGTCTCTGGCGACCTGTTGCAGGTCCTTTTGATTTCGATTTTGGTTGCGGTTTCGATCTTGTCGATGGGCGAACACGGAGAACCAGCCTTACGATCGATCGAGTATGTCACTCAGATCATTTTTGGTGTCATGAATATCGTTGTGAGAGTCGCACCGTTAGGCGCGTTGGGAGCCATGAGCTATACGGTTAGCCTACATGGCATTGGAACGCTGGAAAGACTCTTGCTCTTGATGGTGGGATTTTATCTCACATCAGCGCTGTTTATCTTGGTTGTTCTAGGCGGCATCGCTTGGTTCTCGGGTTTTTCAATTTTCCGATTTTTGGTCTTCATCCGGGAAGAGATCATTTTGGTTTTGGGGACGAGTTCTTCCGAAACCGCATTGCCGGGACTAATGAAAAAGACCCAAGAGTTGGGATGTTCGAAAGCGACGGTCCAATTCGTAATTCCGACTGGCTACAGTTTCAATCTCGATGGTACCAACATCTACATGTCGATGGCAGCGATTTTTTTGGCTCAAGCAACCAATACGACGTTGACTCTTTGGGAACAAGTTAGTTTGTTGGCGATTGCAATGCTGACTTCGAAGGGTGCGAGCGGCGTGACGGGAGCCGGATTCGTAACGCTGGCAGCCACCTTGCAGGTTGTCCCTCGCATCCCAATCGAAGCCTTGCCGCTACTGCTGGGTATCGATCGATTCATGAGTGAATGCCGTGCGATTACCAATTTTATTGGCAATGGTGTTGCGACCATTGTGATTAGCCGTTGGGAAAAAGAGCTTACAGCGGAGACGCTTCGAGAGAATCTACAGAAATAGCTAACAAGTCCTAATCACAATGAGGATGAGCTAAGCACATCGGTATGAGTCTTCGAGTGAAACAAACTGCTAGCCGAAGGGCGCTAGCCCCGGTTCTCGACGAAGGGCGCTAGCCCCGGTTCTCGACGAATGTCGAGCAATTGGAAAACCGGGGCTATCGCCCAACGGCCAATTGGGTTGAAAAACAGTTGCGGATGTTCTTCGAAGTCTCAAAAAAGCAAGCTTAGCGTGTTGCTGACCGAGCTGCTCGAAATGGTTACCATCGACCTACAATGGTATGCAATCCATCTTCGTCTTGGATGTTTGGCATACAGCGTTCGAGGTAGGGGGCTTGTTCGGCGAAAAGGACAAAAGTTCCTGGTAACATTTCGAACCGTCTTAACGCGTTATTCGATGAAACTTTCGGGCTAGATGCTCCCACACTTTGTGCCCACAACTCTTCTTCGGAAATAAGTCCTATGCTATTTGGGCGGTAATTCCTAGTGATGGAAAAAAAATTGCTTATCGTCTGTGTCAGCGAAATCTGGTCTGCAGATGGTGCGTCCAGCGGTGCTGAAAGCGGCGTCGCTTGATAAGCCTTGCGCATCAATGCAATAGAATCCTCGATGGGCGTCTCCGTCAGGACTGCCGTTTGGCCATCGGAAACGTCTTTTGCAATGAACGCTTTTCCCTCTCGATTGATGAACATGGCAATGGTCCATTTGCAATGGGAAGCGTTGACGATCGAATTCTCATTCAGAGCGGGATCTTGTTTCGAGTCCCTTGCCATTACGCTTATCTTGCGCAGCGGATGGGTGACCGAAAATTGCGTTTGCAATCGAGGTGGGATCAATCCTTTGTACTGCTGCTTGCCGTCCACGTCGAATTGTTGACTGCCCCGTAAATCGTTGTTGGAATGGACCAGCATGGGCGCAAGCTGAGTATCGCTGCTCAGCATGATCCCTTGTTCTGGAATTCTTGCTGCAAAGTAATTCTGCCTTGACCAAACGACCCCATCTCCGTTGATATCGACGAAGGCCAAGGATCGAGTCCGTGAAATCGCGCCAAGACCATCTTTCAATATCCCATAGCAAAACAACAATAATGTAAATACTGCAGCGGTCAGAGGCATTGCGACCACTAACCATACGCGTCGCTTGTGGCGATTGCACCAGATCATTAAACCAGGTACGACAAACCCAACGAACAAAACGACGAAGGCCAAAAACGGAATGACGGGCGTTCGGCCAACGGCTGGAATCAGCCATTTCCAGAAGTCATCGCCAATCCCATTCTTAAATCGTTCGGTTCGATTGACTGGATTATAAAACGAATCTTTCAACTGCTCACTGAGCAATTTGGAGGAGTCGCGTTGATTTCTCGGATCAAGTCGCACGATTCCAAAACCGTGCATCGCAATGATCGGTTGAGAGAGACCGTCCTCACCGTTTAAAATGGGAATCGAAACTTGCTCATCTGGATAAAACCGACTCGCAAGGGTTTCTGTACTGCTAATTTGAAAGTCGATGTAGGCAAGTCCAACTTCTGCTAGGTCGTTCCATAGTTTTTCGGACCAGCCCAGTAAATCGCCCGGAGGACGCTCCCGTTTCGTACTATCCGGTTTATTTGCAAGTCGATATAGACTGTATGCGTAAGAGCCCCTGTATCCCGTATCGGAACTGTTAAAGAAAGCGATTCCCTTTTCGATCGACATGAATCTATCCCAGACCGTGTCTTCGAGAAGGTCAATCGATGACTCTAAATCCGATACCTGAGCTGGCAAGGATGCAGGGTCGGTTAGGTATTTCGTTTTGTTCGCTGCGGAACCGTCCAATTGTCGACGGGCATCGATTGGCACGTACTTGGTGAATTCAGCGATGGATGCGACTTTTCCGACCGACAAGATACCCCCGGCCAAAACATACTGATTGACAGCGTCCAATTGTGCTGGCGCAAGCTGTGCAAAGTCATCCATGTGGATGGATATTTGAGCAAGTCCGCTCAGGGCGAGCCAGTTCGCGGGCAATTTCGAAGCGTCTGCATAGAGCCCTTTGGTGCCGGTATTTGAGAAGTACTCTTCTTGCGAAAACCAGTTCCCCGTCTTACTCATTTCCGCCAAAGCAGCTCGTCGTTTTTGATCATTCTTGGACGTCGCTTGGCTGATGATGGCCATGCTATGGCCGAATTGAGAGATGTCCGAACGGCCTCGATTGAAGCAGTAGGTTTTTTGGCCGTTAAGCTTGCGCCCATTGAGGGTCGCATAAAACGTAATGATTTGAGTTTCGAACATGTTTGCCAAGATCTCGCCACGGGCTTCGCTAGCCCCTTGCTCAATCTGGACCTCAACAACCGAACATGGCCCATCTTCGGAGACTCGATCTCCCATGCAAATTTTCAATCTCAAAACGCCATCCGACTTGAACACAAGGCCTTTGCTCGGAACAACACGAAAGCGAACAGGGCAATAACCGGCCGACCTTGAAAACCAATCCGGAAACGAAACGTGAATCGAAAGATCGCCCGTCGCCCCTTGTAAACTGTTGGTGATCAAGTACTCGGGACGTGTCGTATTCAAG
Source organism: Pirellula staleyi DSM 6068 (assembly GCA_945870455.1). Lineage (GTDB taxonomy): Bacteria > Planctomycetota > Planctomycetia > Pirellulales > Pirellulaceae > JBKCUI01. The sequence goes on from CAMBSL010000038.1 coordinate 6,926, forward strand.
TCAAGATAACCTTGCGAAAGGCAAGGCGACATGTCGAGAGAACAAAGGCCGCAAAAGGCCGCCAGGAACCATGAATTGCGATATCGAGTTCCATTGAGAGCGAGTCGTTCGATTAGCGTCGCTTGCATCCAGCATTCCAATCAATGCAAATTCGTCAATGAAGTTCGATGTGAGCACAACCCCCACAAGGCAATAGTGTAGAGGATGCAATAGTGTAGAGAATTACGCAACGTTCTGCAAAACGAACCCTAATAATTATTGACTTCGGCAAGCTGGATGGCTTGTTCGACGAAGTCAATGCCGACATGATTCTTCCAAAGTTCCGTCAGGACACAAACGACTTCGCCTCGCACGCCCCTGCCGATCACTTGTCCGTCGAGCGAAATTGCGTTCCATACCGCCCCACTTGATCCGGTCAAGATAATTTCGCGGGCAGAAACCAATTCCGATTCTAGAATGTCGCGATATTCAATACTTTTCCCGACACGGCTGAGCAATCGCTCTGCCAATTGCAACGAACAGCCCAAAAGAACGTCTCCGGGGCCTGGGGATGCGATCGTGTTGTCTTGATTGACGACTAACAAATTCGCGACCGACGTGTCCGCAATCGTCCCGCGAATCGTTTTCAAAACTGCCAGCGATTCGGGTTGTGACTCCGGTGCATTCGAAGCGGACAACAAGTAAGGTAATCGACTGCGACTCTTGATTTGCGTTGGCCAACACTGAGTAGGCACCGAGCTGTAGCGACCCATGGTTAGAGGTGTTCCATGTTGGTACCAACTCGCAAGCTTGGCGAACGGCAATGGGCTCAGATGGAACATGCAAGAGGGCGAAAACCCAGTTTTATTTGTGTTCTCAACCATTTCGCCCGGCGAGAGTAACACCACGATACTTACATCGCCCGCTAGGTCGACCAGCTCGCGATTTACGTCAAGCAGTCGTTGGCAATTCGCTTTAAACTGGCTTGCAATGAATTGGGATTCAATCGTCAGAAAACGTGCTGAATGGAACAACCGATCGCTTCGGTCATCAAGATCGAACAATCGACCTCGGTACGTCCGAAATCGCTCGACAAGAATCGCACCGAACATTGTTCCTGTGTCATGAATCGACCAAGACAGACTTTTTAACGGAAGACATTCGAAACGTTGCGAGTCAGCATCTAACCGCAGGGCAAGGCTCTCACGGAACGACGCACGCATTGAAGTTTGATTCTCCGGTTTCTTTCCAAAGCAAGTGTTGGATCATCATACGAAAATAATGGCACTCCCCATAATAACTCCTCTCGGAGTGCGTGTTGCCGATCACTGTCCCACAATCGTATTGCCGGACACGAGATTGTCCAGACAACGGTGAAGTGGCAAGTGGATCGGAACGGGACTCAAGTCCATTCAATCCTGTAAACCCAGCAAATCCGGCTGCAATGGGTCGACCAATTCGATCAAGGAATCGAAATCGCCTCAGGACAGGATCTTTTGAATTGTATAAGTTGATCAATGAATCGACGTGGGTTAGGGCTAAACCATGCCTTTCATTGGGTGAGATCCAGCCGCGATCGATGGCAGGCGCGACGAGCCCAAGTCGATAATGAGGCAAAATGCTATCGTCCATTGTTGGGATTGGACAGAAACCTGGCAATGACCCACCTGCATTCAGATGCAAACCGCCAGTCACGGCTCGTGCTCCAAACGAAAAACCGAGCACACTCACTTGTTTCTCGTGTTGTAGTCTCTGCAAGATCCATGAAACGTAAAGTGATTGACATTCGGCGGACTCTGCATTATCGAAAACATCTCGCAGTGGCTTGCTCCCACGCTGACTTGGCCAGGACAACATCAAAAGTCGATAGGGTTGATCTGTCTGCTGGCGAAAATGTCCATCGATGATGCGAACTCGCTCGAGGGCATTGTTTCTCTCCATGAAGTTTCCATGCACATACAGAATCGTGAGTGCATTTGTGGGAGTAGCGGGCAGGGCATCCTCGACGGTACTACATAGCCAGCCATTGCCCTGCCACTTGTTTATCTCGACGTTTGGATTCTGAAAATCAATCGATCTAAAATGATCTGGCAAATGCCTCGTCGAGATTTCGAAGATCTCCGACTGATCGCCGATTGCGAGGTCCGGTAAGGAAATCGCGACAGAGCACAGCAAAAGGATCAGTGCGGTGGATTGAGGCTTGAGGGTGAACAGTCTGGGTAGCATAAAGCCACGATCTTTTGCAATGAAAAATGTGAGTGATTCAATCCCGATCCGTCGGAGCGCCCTGAAAGCTATTCCATTGCCGAACAACTGTAACACCTAAACACAGCACGGAGCGTTAGGAGAACTTTTCCAATCACGAAAAATATTCCATCTTTGTTTGCACAACCGGATTGGTGTCGTAGAGTTGTTCGGGAAAATGTGCACCGATGCAAGGGTCACAGCTAAATTTTTAGGGGAGAAACGGGAAATGAAAATAAAGACGTTGATTTCGGCCAGCTTGTTGTTGGCTTTCGCAGGATGCACATGCGGACAAAGTGGAAGGCCTAACTTTTTTACTCGACTTGGCAATCGCTTTCACACCGCAAGCAATGTGGGTGAGCCATGCGACGCGGGTTGCCAAGGTGCTCCGATGCAACATGCCGCAGGTGGTTGCGAATCGTGTGCCACCAACACCATGAACTACGGCGGTTACGAAGGACCGATTGGCGATTCCTATGAGGGTACCACGATCGGTGTGCCTTCTGATTCGTACACGACTCAGCCTCCAACCTACTCAACTCAGCCTCCAACCTACTCAACATACCCGACCGTTGGACAGCCGTCGGGCTCTCGCATGAGTACGGAATCCATCCTCCCAAAATCAGCCAACTGATTGCCGAGGTGGCAAGGGTGGCATGCTCAGAGGGCTCATCTTTACCCACATGTTTTGATCTTGCTCCCCTCGCCCTGTACTCGGGGCGAGGGGCAGGGGGTGAGGGGTTTTGCACTCGAGTCTGGCGTGCTGCGAAATGTGGGTAAAGATGAGCCCAGAGGGGCGTCCCAACCATTTCGCCAGCGAAGAAATGTTGCACCGCCAGATCCTATGGGGCGTTCGGCCGGGCTGATGAAATGTTGTCGTGCGTTTAGACGCATCGCGAGAAACCTTGTATCATTATTAGAGGGTTTCTAAGCATTTCCCAAACCGCTCTCTCAATTGCAAACATCTATGAAGATCATCACGAACGACGACGTTCAGGATTGGTATGCATCGTCCAACGATCTTGCGGCTAGCTTCAAGTCGATCGGTTTACAAAGCGATGGCTTAGCGATCCCCGACATGCCAACTCATTTGCAGGTCGCAATCGCGGAGCAAGCCAAAGCCGATCCGGCGGCGACGATCCCCATTGAGCGTTTTTCGTCGATTTCGTTTTTTTCTCTGTGCAAAGGATTGTTTTTGCGACTCAGTGGGCTGGCGGATCAACGAGCGACCGAGATCTTTGGGTTCGCTTGCCAATCGAAATCCATTTCGTCTACGGCCGCCACTGCCGAACTTGTCAAAGAGTTCTTGCACAAGGAAATCGGACTTGATTTCTGCCAAAAGGTCGCATGTTTGTTGGGGGATCCATTCGATGGCCGCAAGAGTCTGTTTCGACGCGATTCGTTGTTGCGATTGTTGCAGTCGGTCTCGATGCAAGCTCGATCCAGTATCCTCGATGAGCTGGCAAGGGTCGGCGACATCGCGATTGTTTTCGCACAGCACGCGTCTGTGGTCAAAAACGAGGAACCGCTAACGGCTGCAGAAGTGTTGGCTGCGTTGAAGCCGATGCCTGAACTTTCCGTAACCAATCGTTTTGAGTTGCTTCGTTCCCTGCTCGAACGCTGCGGTCGGATGGAAGCCTATTACTTGGTCAAGCTGGTGCTGCGAGCGGCGGGTTTTGGGTTTGAGTATCAAGGAACGTTATTGGCCGAAGCGATTGCTAACCAGTTCCACGTTTCAGCCGAGGCAGTTGAACATGCGATTGCGTTAACGGATCCGATGCATGTGTCGCGAGTTTTAACCGAGCATGGGCCTAACGGATTGCGATCGATACAGCTGCAACCGCTTTCGCCTGTACGGCCCGCTTTGGCAACTGGGGGTACTGCGCAGATCGACAAGTTTCCTGTTTGGGTCGAACGCAAATACGATGGTATCCGACTGTTGCTGCATAAATCGACCGATGCGACCGGTGCAACCTTGTGTGGGGCTTACACGCGAAATCGAAAGGATTGGTTGGAATTGGTCCCAGGTTTGGATCGTTCTCTAATGATGTTGCATGCGTCCAATGCGATTATTGATGGTGAACTTCATGGTACGGTCCTCGACCTGGAGGGCGCAAGACCCGCATCTGTGTACGAGGTCTTTTCCATGCTGCAGGGGGAGCCAGTTCGACCGGTGACACTCAAGTTCGCAGCCTTCGATTTGCTTTACGCAAACCACTCGGACCTGACCAGCCTGCCTTTGTATCAGCGTCGCAATGCGTTGTTGTCATTGCTCGGTCCACTCCTGCAGCTGCCCACGCCATTGCCGTTTTCGTTGGCGGACGGGCAGATTGCGAACAACAAAGAGGATGTGAACAGGCTGTTCCAACACTTTCGAGCGCAGGGCTATGAAGGGATCATCGCCAAGGATTTAGGGGGCGCGTATCACGTCGCGACTCGCGATCCGAGTTGGGTCAAACGCAAGCCTGAAATCACCCTGGATCTGGTCATAACGGGAGGCACCATGGCGGTCACCAGCAAAGCGACCGCTGGCATGTTTGGCTCGTACGTGATTTCGGCACGCAGTGTGGCGAGTGGGGAGCCGTTTGAAGTCGTGGGTGATGTGGCCGGATTAGATGTAGCTCGCGATCGACAAATCCAAAACGATGTTATGGAACGCGGATTATTGACTGGACGCAAATTTGAGCGGCAAAGCGCCAGCGGTACTCGGCCGGGCTGGGAGTTTGCGCCGCAGATCGTCGTGACGGTCAAGTTCGAGGGAATCATTCGAGAAAATGCGACTGGAAAACTCAGTCTGCGAGATCCGAAGATTGCCATGCTCCGGGCCGACAAAGCGGCACACGAAGCCGATACAACCCGTGCGATCGAGGAATTGTATCTCAATCAGCGACTCAGTTAGCAAGGGATCATCGTTATTTAGGGATCGTCCAACTCGAGGGTGGCACGACCAAAAACCCATTATTCGTCTTCAGGCGGCACCATGAGTAGCCCTTGCGCAATCAAGGAGTCTATCTTCGGCCGACTGACGCACTCTTCAAAATCCTCGGCCAACCAATATCCGACATAATCGCCGACCAAAATAATGAAATTATCCGAAATCGGCATGATTTTCGCCCAGTCAACTTGCTGAAGATTTTTCCCAACTCGATGCATCATTTCGCGAAAGGGTGCCAAGGCTTGAAACTCCTTCTCAATAGCCTCTTCATCTTCATCGAGTTCCTCTTCATCAAGTTCCTCTTCATCCAGATCCTCTTCATCACCCAACTCATCCTCTTGGATCTCGTCTTCGTTCTCGGAATCTTCTTCGAATATCTCAGCTCGCTTAGCAAGAATTTCATAACAGGCCTCCACTTCGGTCTCGACGATATCGCATTCATCGAGAACGAGCCTGCCAGGAGCATCCAAGTCGGCACATTGCTGTGGCCGCCAGATCATTTCGAATTTATCGAAGGGATCAACAAAGTGCGTTGAATTAATCGCATCCAGCAATTCCTGCGTTGCGATTCCGTAATGTGGCGTGAAGTCGTCACTGAAGTCTTGATACCAAAGAAACAAACAGTAAGCTGGGCTCTTTACGCCAAGTTCCTTCACGCCAATCGGTATCCAATCGGTCAAATTCCGTTCGATAGTATCCAGAAGAGCCTTAAGTTGCTTGTCGTTCGTCATCAATGGGCCTACCTTTACGAGTCATGCCGTTCGTGGCCGTTGCCAAATGGTTAAGCAACAGATCGGCATTGTACGGATAAATCTCTAGTTCGACTGGTCTAACCGCTATTCTCCACCGCTCTTGCAATACGCTCCAAGCCAACTGAAGACCTCTTTATGCCAGTGAATGCTATTGGCGGGCTTGCTGACCCAATGCCCCTCATCCGGGAAATTAACAAAGCGGCTTTTCACACCTTGACGCTGTAAGGCTTGAAACAATTCGTGTCCTTGGCCAATGGGACACCGGAAGTCAAGATCATTGTGCACGACAAGCATCGGGACCTTGAATTTTCCAAGATTCGCTGCCAGCGTATGCGGACTGAACTCTCGATACTTGCCTGGCAGTTCCCAAGGTAAGCCACCGTGTTCATATTCATCAAACCAAAGTTCGTCTGTCGTTCCCCACATGCTTTCAAAATTGTAAACGCTGCAATGCGTGATGAAGCATTGAAACTCCTTGGCGATTTCGTTGACAGCGAACCAATCTTGCATGTAGCCACCGAAGCTCGCACCCGCGGATGCGATTCTCTTCGTGTCGACATACTCAAGAGCTTGGACCCGTTTGAGACCTGCGATCAGGTCACGATAACATTTCCCGCCCCAGTCACCGCTGATTTCGTCGCAAAACTTTTGGCCGAAACCTGTCGAGCCCCGCGGATTAGGTAGCGCGACGACATAGCCTTGGGCTGCCCATAACTGTGCATTCCAACGGAAACTCCAGCCGTCCTCCCACGCACCCTGTGGGCCACCGTGGATCAAATATACAACGGGCCATTTCTTCTTCGCGTCAAAGCCGGGTGGCTTCAGAATCCACATTTGCATTTCTGCCGGCCCTTCTACATCGACCTTCAAACTTTCCGGAGCAGTTCGATCTAGGCTGTCCAACAATGCTTTATTGTGAGCCGTCAAGGTTTTGACCGAACTAAGTTTGTCCAGCGCCATTGAAACTAGTTCAGCAGGCTCATTCATGTTGGAACGGGCCAGGACCAATTTACCTCGCTGCGTCGATAGTCCTGTTACTTGCCCCAGCCGATCGTCGGGCATTCCGAGTTTCATCAAGGTTGGCGGGTTGGCTTTTGAAACGCGAAACAGAGCGGACGAGCCACCTGCTTCTGTGCTGAAAACCAATTCCACGGAGTCTTGCCATGCAAAGTCATTGACCGATCTGTCTAGTTGACTCGTGAGTATGGTAGGGCTTCCCGAAAATGAGCCATCTGGCGAGCATGCTTGCATAACCAAATTCCACTTATCCGCTTCGTAGCCCGGCCTCGCTTGAGTTCGAAAAGCGACAAACTTGCCGTCTGGACTGAACTTCGGATAACTATCGGCTGCAAGGTTTTGCGATGTCAGCGATGGCCAATCCTCGCTTTTGTTGTTGATACTCACGCGGCATATGTCGTGATTGGTCGACCATGATTCTCCGTTCTTGGGTACGGCGGTGAACAACACAAACTGTCCATCAGGCGAGAAATTGAAATCATCCCCAACGCTGAACGTAGTGCTTGTCGGGTATGCATCTCGATCGCCGGGCGTGATGTCTCTGCATTCGGTTCCGTCGATATGGATGATGAACAAATGGTTTCGTTTGTCCTCAACGTAGGAATCCCAATGCCGATAGAACAGTTTCGTGAACGTTTTGGCTTTGACCGGATTGCTGGCTGCCGCTTCTTCTTCCGCTTTGTTCTTGGCATTCGAATCCACGAACGGGAGATCGCTCCACTTCGGATTCACTGCAGAATAGAACGCAACGCGTTTTCCATCAGGGGACCAGATGCCGCCGCTGGCGCCCGTCGCAATGTTGGTCAGCTTGATCGGTTCGCCACCCGACTTCAGGTCCATCACGTAAAGCTGCGAAGTGCCGTCGCGATTGGATTCAAATAGAATTCGAGTCCCGTCCGGAGACCATCGAGGGTGCGAATCGGACTTACCCGAATAAGTGATCTGTCGCGAATTCGATCCGTCGACGTCGCACAGCCAAAGCTGGGTTTTTTTGGCATTCTTGGAGGCGTCCACGATTTCGGTTGCTTGGTAGACTATTTGAGACGCCGATGGGCTCAGTTGCGGGTCTGCAATTCGTACGAAAAGAAACAGATCCTCAATTTGCATCGGCCGTTTATCGATCGCCATGGATGTGCCGGAAAAGGGAAACGAAAGCGGTAAAGCTAGAGAAAACAGGCAGACTTTGATGAAGGTTCGTAGCAGCATAGTTCGTGATTCGAGTTGTTCTAGAGCGGGGGAACGACAGAGGCAGCGGGGAACGACAGCGGCCAGTCGCTCGCGTAGAGATCGTTAATTTTCTGTATTGTACTCCTGATTCCGAACGTCTGCCACCGTGAGGTAAGGTTCCAGCTTGCCATCTATGGATACATCGCAAGCTGGAAGTTTGCGACACTTTCGCAATCCAAAAAGGTGCGGTTGACATCGACCCTGCCTGATTTGCCAATGTTCCTCTGAACCCCTCGGCATAGCTCCGCACCGTTACATTCTGCCCAGACATCACGACCAACAGGGAGGAGGATGCAGAAATGACGAATTGATACCGAGCAGTGTCGACGACCGCTATTGAAATCGCCGAAGAATAGAACTTAAGAGGGGGTGCATGGCGGTGCCCTCAACCACATTGTACTTTTCAAAGTCTCATTCAACGCTACCAAGCGTTCTGAAAAGGTTCTAGGGATGGCAAACGAGTCGGCACGAAGTTTCCGTGGCTGGATTTATGCGATTGCAGTCGCGATTTGCTTGCTCTTGATGTTTTTCGCAAGCGAAAACTTGTCTCGAATGAAGCAGCCAGGTTTTTATCATTCGCCACGAACTGCCACTTTGATATTTTCTACGAAGCCAAGATCCATCGCACGTATCGCGACCGAGTCTGTTCCATTGGCAATAGAGCCCGTAAACGAAACTTTGGTATCGTCGGTATGGCATGAGTATCGATCAAGCAGTCAATCGTCGATCACGATGCTAGAGCCGCCAGCGGGTGCGAGGCTCTCTGCCCCGATCGCGATCGTTAATAACCGCGACCCATTCCTCGATTCGATGAACTTGCAGCGAAGCCCAACCGTGCTCGCCGAGAACGCAGCTCAATCGACACAAGCCACCACCGCGACCAATGTTTCGATCATTCGTCCGATCGACACAATGGAACCTATCGCCCAGCCATCGCTTTTCGAGAACCGAGAGACAACCAGCAATTTACAGAATTGGCCAAGTTCGCCAAAGCTACGCACGGAAATCGAAAGAACAATGCAGTTGGCGACAAGCAAATCGAACAGTGACGTCCAGGATTGGGTTTCGAGAATCTCAAACGTGTGCGACAAAATCACCAGTCTGTCGCTTACAGACGATGCAGCAGCGGAACACATCGAAGCGCTGCATTCATTATCTGTTGATGGAGTTGCTTTAGCCGAGAATTTACTGCCCAACGATGCAAGCCTTGCAAGCGACGTGTCGCGACTTTCTTTTTCGATCGAACGTCGTTACTCGGTTTGGAGTGCAGTTAGCAAGTGTGTCTTTAAGGGACGAACTCAATTTATTTCTGCTCGCAAACATGAGGTTGATTCTGACAAACTGAATAATAGTTTGCAGGACGTCGAGCGTGCGATTCGTGCGACTGGAGACGCTCCAAGTTGGAATTCGTACTTAATGCTGGACTCGCTCAAGAAGCTATGCGCAGGTCAAATAACGGGCAGGCAGGAACAAGTCGACTTGGTTCGAGAATTCCTGACTCGTGTGACAGATCCCCGCGTCAGCGAATCACAACGCCAGGTACTCGCATCGACCGAGGTTCACATGCTGGCGGACCAAGTCCATCCATTGTCGATCGGCCCTGTCGATTATCGCAAGTTAGTGGAAAACATCGAGACGTTGGAATCCGACCCAGTACACCGCTGCAGCACCAGCTTGGCGGACGCAATGCAATCGTTGCGTTTTTCGGAACATTATGAGCAAGCTGCTGTTTCTCAAGCCATCGGCACGCACTATCGAAACGCAAACCTGAGGCTCGCAGTCTCTGAGGACTTCATCAATCGCATGATGCCCAAGTCAATCATCAAAGACAAGCCGGTTCGGCAAAGGATCCTAGGTGCCGATACGCGAGGCGCGAGCCAAATCTCTACCGACCTTCAAGTGGACTTCAAACCTGATGATTCGGCTTGGCGAATTGCCCTTAAACTCGACGGTGACATAAGCAGTAGCACCAAATCGAGCAGTCACGGAGCGACTTTTTACAACGCATCCATTGCCAGCGTGACCGCGATCCGCGACTTGAAAATTTCGACGCAAGGTGTCCAGGTGAACGGGCGCCCAACCACGGTTGAGTCCCACGATTCCTTGAAAAGGTTCAAAACCGACTGGGATGCATTGCCCATTCTTGGGGATATGGTTCGCCATATTGCGTACGATGAGTTCTTACAGGCTCGCCCAATCGCCAAACGCATCATGCAAAAGACGATCGCCACCCAAACCGACCAAGAGTTTGACGCACAGCTCAAGGCGAACGTCGCATCCGCCCAAAGCCAGTTTGAGAAGCGGCTCATTGGCCCGCTTCAATCACTCGACTTGCACCCGATGGTTGTAGATATGCAATCGACGGAGACACGGCTCATTGTGCGTTACCGAGTTGCAAGCTCGGATCAACTTTCTGCTTACACGCCACGTCCGGTTGCACCTGGAGATAGTCAGCTATCTCTACAAGTCCATCAGTCTTCGTTCAACAACATGGCTGGACAAATCGTGACAGGCGATCGGGACTGGACCATGCAAGAATTGTCCGACAAGATATCGGATCTACTTCAACAACCACACCGCCCGCTGGACGCAGATGCACCAACGGACATTACGGTTCGCTTCAGCGAGGCGCGTCCTATCACGATGGAATTCGACGACGGACGAATGTGGTTGACGTTGAGGATCGCCGCCCTCGAACAACCAGGCCGCATCCAACTCAAGAACTTCATTATTCGCACATCATATTTGCCGTCCGTGAATGGACTACAAGCCGAACTGACTCGCGATGGAGTTATTAGCGTGGATGGCCACAAGCTAGGCATGCGAGACCGATTGCCATTGAGGGCTATCTTCTCACGTGTCTTTTCGAATCGTTCCGCCATTCCAATGGTCTCAAGTGAGTTGCTTTCGGATCCGCGTGCCGCTGGACTCGCTGTTTCGCAAATGGAACTTCGCGACGGGTGGTTGGCCATCGCGGTGAGCCAAGACAAGTCACCTCACGTCGCCGTCATGAAGGCGAATCGAGAAGCACTTCAGCGATAAGTCGAGTGGCATCATGAGTTATAACCGTAGCACAGGCTGCTAGCGCTGCTAGCCTCATCTTTACCCAACCCTTTGATCTTGCTCCCCTCGCCCCGCTTCGGGGAGAGGGAGAGGGGCAGGGGGTGAGGGGTTTACACTGTGTTTTGATTTGGTTTTTGATCGTGAATTCAATGTCTATCCTCGTTTCAGAAGCGTAAACAAACCACTGAACCGGAGGCTACCAAGTCAGGGCTCTACCCCTCACCCCCCGACCCCCTCTCCCCGAAGCGGGGCGAGGGGGAGAAAACGCGTTGGGGTCAAGCAAATCCATTGGGATTTCGAGTCTCGCGTGCTGCGACATGTGGGTAGCGATGAGGTCTAAATCCCCTTGCAATTGGTTTTCCGAAAGAATCGGAAGAGGACGAAAGAGAGTCGAATTGTCTTTTGTTGATTCAGCACTTAGTCGTTTCTATCACTCAGAACTACAATCGACACATGACATTGCCAGCTTTCACTTCGCATCCAGGTACAAAGACTCGTCCACCGGAAGCTGTGCCACGATTTCGGTTCGCGTATTGGGTCGCTGCAGTGTTGCTTGCGAGTGGATGCATTCATCTTGCCATGTTTGCGATCCTTGGAACAACTTGGCACGGACCGCTATTTATTCGCAAACCGGCGTTGTTTGGTATTTCTGGTCGGATGACAATTTGGTCAATTGCTTGTTGGACGACTCAATTACGACCGCAAAAGCTCGACCCGTTGCTTCTCAAGTCGCTAGACATCGTATGGTTGTTCAAAGTGGCTCTCATTACGTTCCAGATACAAGGATACTTTTGAATGGAACAAATTCTTCAATCGACACCGAACGGTATGTACTGTGCCGCTGGCGATTTTTATGTCGATCCACGCTTGCCAGTTGCCCGAGCGGTGGTCACGCATGCCCATTCGGATCATGCTCGATGGGGCTGTGAAAGCTATCTCGCGGCAAAGCCAGGTGAAAACCTGTTGCGTTTGCGCATGAGTTCCGATGCGAGGTTTGAATTCCTTCCGTATGGCGACGCGATCACGGTTGGAGGTGTTCGAGTCAGCTTTCATCCCGCAGGACACATCCTCGGCTCGGCACAAGTGCGACTGGAGGTTCGCGGGCATGTTGTCTTAGTAACCGGTGACTATAAACTTGGCCTCGACCCAACTTGCGATGCATGGGAGCCAGTCACATGCCATTCGATGATCACCGAGTCCACCTTCGGATTGCCTATCTACCGTTGGCAACCTCAAGAGATGGTTTTTGAATCCATCAATGAATGGTGGCGACGATGCCGTGAAGAGGGGAAGTGTTGTCTCCTCTATGGATATGCCGTGGGCAAGAGTCAGCGACTTCTAGCGGGGCTCGATCCAACCATAGGAAAAATCTATTGTCATGGGGCGGTTGAGAAAGGGATCGGAGCGTATCGGCGGTCTGGTATTGCGTTGCCTGAGACAACCTATGTTGGTTCCATCTCGGGTAAGCATGACTGGCGAGGAGCGATGGTGGTGGCTGTGCCAAGTGTACACGGAACCGCATGGACAAAGAGATTTGGTCGTACGAGTACGGCGATGGCCAGTGGATGGATGGCGGTTCGCGGAGCACGTCGACGCAGGTCGGTCGACCGAGGCTTTGTCCTGAGCGACCATGTGGACTGGCCGTCGTTGTTGACTGCGATCGACGCCTGCAATCCCGAAACGGTTTGGGTGACACATGGCTATTCAGCGGCTGTCGCTCGCTACCTGACGGAGAATGGGCGCGAAGCAAGGGTGCTTGACGGTCGCGGCCGGATCGAGGGAGATGAAGATGCAGCCGACGCGCAAGAATCGACCCTTGAAGGGGAGGTGCAGCCATGATTCAATTTGCAAATCTCTACAATGCGATTGATGCGACCACCAAAACAAATGAAAAACTGAGTGCGCTCATCAACTACTTCGGTTCGGCAAGTCATGCGGATGCCGCATGGGCAACGTTTTTCTTGGCTGGCTACAAACTTCGCCAACTAGTTCCAACCAAACTGCTTCGACTTTGGGCTGCGGAAGAAGCCAATATTCCATCATGGCTCTTTGAAGAATCGTATCATTCCGTTGGTGACCTGGCCGAGACTCTTACGTTGATTGTTCCTCCGGGTGAATCTGCAGATGACCTGTCACTTGCTGATTGGGTTGAGGAACGACTCATGCCGCTTCGAGCGATGAACGAAGCTCAGCAGCGGCAAGCGGTGGTCACACTGTGGAAGCAGACCCCTACACCTATGCGATTGGTGATTATGAAGCTGATCACGGGCGCGTTCCGAGTCGGAGTCAGCAAGTCGATCGTGACAAGAGCCATCGCGGAACATGCTGGAATTGATAGCGATGTCGTCTCGCACCGTTTGATGGGCAATTGGAAACCAACGGGCAAGTTCTTCGAGGGACTTATTTCGAAAGAAATCCAAGATACGCTCGCAAGCCAGCCTTATCCATTTTGTTTAGCGCATCCAATCGAACTTGAGCGAGGGCCCGAAAGCCTTGGCGATGCAACGGATTTTGCTGCGGAATGGAAGTGGGACGGAATTCGAGGTCAAGTGATTCGGCGAGCCGAACAGGTTTTCATTTGGTCGAGAGGTGAAGACCTAATGGAGAATCGCTGGCCTGAAATCGAATCAGCGGCTCAACTATTGCCGAATGGCACAGTGCTTGACGGCGAGATCCTTGGTTCACGTGATGCCGACCAAGTACTCCCATTTTCGCAACTTCAGAAACGCATCGGACGAAAAATCGCGAGTAAAAAACTACTCAAGGAAGTCCCCGTCGTCTTTCAAGCGTTTGATCTACTGCAAGATGCCGGCGAAGACATTCGGTCGTTGCCATTTCGAGAGCGTCGTAAGAGATTGGAGGCATTGCTTGCGACGATCGAACACCCGCATCTGCAAGGAACCAAACTCATCGATGGTGGCTCATGGGATTCATGGGCCAAGACGAGGGATCTGAGTCGCGAAAAAAATGCCGAGGGGCTGATGATCAAACGATGGGATGCTAGCTACGAAGTGGGACGTGTTCGAGGCGTCTGGTGGAAATGGAAAGTATCTCCGTTCACTATCGATGCAGTCCTGATCTACGCACAGAAAGGACACGGAAAACGCTCGGGGGTTTATACGGACTATACATTCGCATTGTGGGATGGAGAGTCATTGGTCCCCTTTGCAAAGGCCTATAGTGGACTGGACGATTCTGAGATCAATTTGGTCGATCGATTTGTGCGGCAAAACACGCGAGAATCGTTCGGACCAGTTCGGAGCGTAGCCCCAGCTTTGGTGATGGAGCTTGCGTTTGAGGGCATTCAACGGAGTACGAGGCACAAAAGTGGGATCGCAACTCGGTTTCCTCGAATTGTCCGTTGGCGGCACGACAAAAAACCCGAAGACGCGAATACCCTGGCTGACTTGATGGAGATGTTACCACCGTAATCTGGGGGCCCCTCCGGTTTTTGGCTCGCATCTTGAAATCGGCCAGCGCCTCAGGCTCAATAAGCTTCAATCAAATGGAAGACACTACGGGCAACCCGCTATCGCGGATTGTTGGTCACACTAGGACAACTCAAATCTTACGCGTTATATGATTCCATCCCAGCAAAAAAAACCAACTCCCTCGCAAGCGATCCGAGCGTTTTTTGAGTCCAAGGGGCAAAAGCCGTTTCGTTTCCAGCGCGATACTTGGAAAGCGTATGCCGATGGCTACAGCGGCTTAGTCCACTCTGCAACCGGCACTGGCAAAACACTTGCCGTTTGGCTGGGCCCGATTCTGCAATGGCTCAAACAGAATCCACAACGAAGCCAGTGGAATCCGAAATGTCCGCCGCCACTTCGTGTTCTATGGATCACCCCTCTTCGTGCCTTAGCCGCCGATACGGAGGACGCACTCCGAGCGCCGCTCGAACATATGGGATTGCCATGGCTCTTAGAGTCGCGAACCGGCGATAGCAGTGCCAGCTCCAAAGCGAAGCAACTGAAACGATTGCCAACCGCCTTGATCACAACACCAGAGAGCCTCTGCCTCCTGCTTACCCACGAACCCCTGAAATCTCAGTTGAGCGGCATCGAATGCGTTATCGTCGACGAATGGCATGAGTTGCTCGGCACGAAACGTGGTATCCAAGTGGAGCTAGCCCTTGCAAGACTCAGAAGGCTCAATCCATCGCTGCGAACATGGGGGCTATCAGCCACGCTTGGCAATCTTTCGGAAGCGGGCGATGCTCTGGTGGGCTGTCAAGCAACGCAACCGCTCAAGATTATTCAGGGGACGACCAAGAAGCGGCTGCGACTGGAATCGCTGATCCCATCCAAAATGGAACGGTTCCCATGGTCGGGACACATCGGAACACGCATGGTTCCTCAAGTCGCCAAGCAAATCGAACAAGTGGCCAGCGCGCTGGTCTTCGCCAATACGAGATCGCAGACCGAGATCTGGTACCAGCATCTACTGCAGCATCGTCCCGATTGGGCCGGACAAATCGCTGTGCATCACGGATCACTCGATTTGAGCGTACGCGATTGGGTTGAGAACGGACTCAAGGGCGGTAAGCTGCGAGCCGTGGTTTGCACCAGCAGTTTGGACCTTGGCGTCGATTTTTCTGCGGTGGATCTCGTTTTTCAAATCGGTAGCCCAAAGGGGTCCGCGAGGCTACTCCAACGCGCTGGTCGAAGCGGTCATCAACCGGGCGCGGAGAGTCGACTTACTTTCGTTCCAACCAACGCGTTGGAGTTGATCGAAATGGCGGCTGCCAAAGACGCGATCCAAAGTGGCCTTTTGGAATCGCGTTTGCTGCTCAAAAAACCACTCGATGTCCTTGCACAACATGTGGTGACCATCGCGATCGGAGGTGGGTTCCATTCCGAAGAACTATTTGCAGAGGTTCAAACAACACAAGCCTTTCAATGCCTAACGAGCGAGGAATGGACGTGGATATTGGATTTCGTCGTTCACGGAGGCAGTTCGCTCGGTGCCTACCCAGAGTTCCATCGTGTTCAGCTTGAGGAGAATCGATACCACGTTTCGTCACGACGCGTAACAACTCTGCATAGAATGAATATTGGCACCATCGTCTCGGACGCGGCCATGAAGGTGAAGTACATGAGTGGCAGCACGATTGGTACCGTGGAGGAGAGCTTTATCTCGAAGCTCAAGCAGGGAGACCGATTTTTGTTTGCAGGCAAGCTAGTCGAGTTGGTGTTGGTCCGCGACAACATAGCTTATGTAAAACGAGCCAAGGGAACACCAGATGCGGTTCCACGTTGGATGGGCGGGCGCATGCCATTGTCGAGCGAATTGAGCATGGCACTGCGGCTCAAGATCGAGCAAGCAGCCGAAGGAAAATTTATTGGTCCGGAAATGAACTCGCTGAAAGGGCTCTTCGCGATTCAAACAAAATGGAGCATGCTGCCGAAAACGGATGAGCTATTGATCGAGATGATCCAGGACCGCTCAGGCCACCAAATGTTTCTCTTTCCCTTTGAGGGGCGATTGGTTCACGAGGGCTTGTCAGCACTCCTCGCCTTTCGGCTGTCACGGTTTCAGAAAACGACCTACAGTATGGCTTGCAACGATCATGGACTTGTTTTGCAATCCCCCCATCCAATCCCGATTGAGAAGGCGATTTCGATGGGACTCTTTTCGGCGGATGAACTCGTTGAAGACATTCAGCAAAGTTTGAACTCGACCGAGATGGCGAAACGTCAATTTCGGCAGATCGCACGCGTTGCTGGCTTGATCCAATCCGGATTGCCTGGTCAGCGCAAGAGCACCAACCAAATCCAAGCCAGCAGCAACTTATTCTTCGATGTTTTCTGCGAGTATGATCCGGGGAACTTGTTGCTTGCACAATGCCGCCGTGAAGTCCTAGAACAGCAATTAGAGTTATCGCGGCTGGCCAAGGCGTTGACTCGAATGGAGCGAGGGAAGGTCGTGATGATGCGTCCCCCAAAAGTAACGCCGATGGCTTTTTCGCTGGTGGTCGACAAGATGAGGGAAAGACTGAGCAACGAAACTCTGGTGGAAAGGGTCGCACGCATGCAGGCCGCGCTTGAAGCAGCGTGCTGATCCGTATCGCGACACGCAAGTGCCCCCGGGACTTGCATCCTAGGATTTACCCACATTTCGCAGCACGCCAGACTCGAAATCCCAATGAATTTGCGTGATAGACGTGCGTTTTCTCCCCCTCGCCCCGCTTCGAGGGGGTCGGGGGGTGAGGGGGTGAGCCCTGACTTGGTAGCCTCAGGTTCAGTGGTTTGTTTACGCTTATGCAACCAGGATAGACATTGAATTCACGATCAAAAACCAAATCAAAACACAGTGTAAACCCCTCACCCCCGCCCCTCTCCCCGAGACCAGGGCGAGGGGAGCAAGATCAAAAAATATGGGTAAAGACAAGGACTTGAATCCTACGCTTATACGCGCCATGATTTGCCTTCAAAAATGTTCGGCTTGCGTATCCTGTAATGAACCGCGACCATCGGTTTCCTAATGACTGGCACTCAACCGGTCAAGCGAGCTGGCTTAGATCGCGTCTGGATGAATTACATTGCACCTGGAACAGAAATCCTCGAAGATGACAGCAAGACGTAATTGTGCCGAATGGATTCCAGGATTTGCGTTTTGGAAGCGGTCGCAGTTGAAATGTCACCGCTCGCAGCCGATTCTGCTTCGGCAGCCAGGTCATCGTCCTTAATGCAGTCGCGAAACCAGCGGGCGAAATCGTTTCGTTTTAAATGGTAGAGCCATGTCTCGTCGTCGATCCCCTCTGCAATTTGGCAAAACAAAATCAAGTTCTGTGCTCGCAGATTTAGATTCCCATCTGGGCCTCGGAAGTAGAAGCTCTTTTCAGGTGCCAATTGACCTTCGGCGTACTTGCGGCGATGACGCGTATGCTCGCGGGCACTTTGGATGGCCAT
This sequence comes from Pirellula staleyi DSM 6068, assembly GCA_945870455.1. Classification (GTDB taxonomy): domain Bacteria; phylum Planctomycetota; class Planctomycetia; order Pirellulales; family Pirellulaceae; genus JBKCUI01. Next base: position 25,054 of record CAMBSL010000038.1, read on the forward strand.
GAATCGAATCGGTGACGCTGAATTGCCAACGAGCCATTGCCATACCTCGCCGGTTGCCAATGGTGGTAATGGCAACCTAGGCACCGATTGATTTGTTGCAGCGCCAAACGCTTGAAGTGTTTCGTTAGCGTCCGATCCCACGATCGTGAGAAGGGAGACTCGGTCTAGGACCGCACGCGGCAGTGAAGCCGCGTTTACGGTTATCAGCACAACGTTACTCCAAGTAGCAGGAAGCAGTTCAGCTGGAGGTTGCCAATCAACCGGCATACAATGGTGAGCTTCATCCAAAATCAACCAGTGCGGTCTACCCGTTCTCGCTCTAAGTTGATTGACATTGCCTAAGAGCTTCAGAAAGAATTCAGGCCGGTCGGGGATGGCAATACCAGTCAAGCAAACTACCACATTCGAAGTAGGTTGCTCCAGCGCGTGCATGACTTCATCCAATTGGGGAGCAGAGTTCGGGCCACCAAGAACAAGTGCCCCGGCAAATGATTCAAAGTCCCCTTCTGGATCCACGAGGCAGAATTGATACGCATTTTCCGTAAGAACATCCGCAATCCTGTTTGCTAACGTAGATTTGCCGCTTCCAGATGCGCCGCAAATCACCACCGGATTTCCGAAGACCGGCAGAGACACAGGGCCGTTTTCGCCAGTCCCAATCGTCAAGCACTCGTTGCTTTTCGTATGGCAGCTCCGCAGGTCGTCGTCAAGAAGCAGGTCGATGAGTTCGACGACGCCAGCTCCATGGTCCTTCTTGAGAAGCAAATCAACTGTTGCTTTGAGCGAAGGCAACGCATTGGCCGTTGCAGCCGAGAACTCGCAAACTTTTAGAAAAGCGTGATCGTTCTCTGCGTCACCAACACCCACGGTGTTGTGGACAGACAGCCCCATCTCATGCAAAACGCGTTGAAGCCCATTTGCCTTGTTGATATCCGGAGGCAAAACCATCACGGCCCCTTTGTTGAATACAACGTTCAACTCGAGCCCAAGGTCGCGAATCGAATCAAGCACTATGTTTTCAAATGGACTCCAGGTTGCTAAGACGCATTTTCCAACAGAAATTCCAGGCACTCCTCGCTTGTGAAGTTCATTGACCAAGGCGATCGGGGGAGGATCACCGAGTACGATTTCCGCACCCGAGGATGAATCGAAAATGACGCCGCCATTCTCGGCTACGATCCAATGAAAGTAATTCAAAGTTGGAAACGTATTCTTGAGCGAGTTCATTTCTCGGCCGGTTACGAGCACGATCTTGCGGCCCGAATCGGCTAATCGTTTCAAGGCTTCGATCGTCTCAACCGCAACAGTGCCATCATGCGATAGGGTTCCATCAAAATCGGTCGCAAAAACAAGATACCGCATATTCGTTCACCGAGTGTGTTTGGCGATGCCGCCGACCGTGTAGTTAGGATATCGCTGCAGGGCCGCAACCCTAGCTTCGTTACTAGTCTGACCTGGTACCAAAACATAATAAGGGTATGCGTACCCACTGTTCGGCAGCAGGGAAACGTTCCAAAGGTCCGCTGCACCACTCGCCACAGACAACAACTCTAAACGCATGTGACGGGCTTGCCTTTCGATATCCGCATCGGCGACTTGTGCCGCCAACGAGGCTCGAGTCATGAACCGCTCGCGGTCGAAGTATCTGTTCCGATCCTCTTCGCTCACTTGACTCGCAAGAGCTTCTCTCCACCGCAGAAGCGGAACAGCAATCGCATCCGATACTGATTTTTCGAGAAGAAACGTCGGAATCGCGACTGACCCTCGATTCGGCGTCTCAATCATGACCGCCTCGAGCTCGTATACCCAAGGCCCCGGCCCTGACTTTATCAGCCATTTCTCAATGTCGCGAACGTCGTCTATCGTTGCTTTTTCCAAGTGAGCGATCGTCATTGGCAAGATGTGTTTGTAGACCGGATCCAATTGCGAGAACAAGACTCCGCCAACATAAACTTCGGAGGATGCCCTCTTAATGGAAAGCGGCTTTAAGTCGAACCCCATGAACTCACCTTGGATGCGCTGACCATCGATCAGTCGCCAACCACCCACGGTCGACGCACTCCGTTCTGAAAGGCTTAGCTTTGATGCCGTTGCACCGGGGCTACTCTCGGTGACATTAGTCGGCAAGGGTTCTGCGGGAATCGCTGTCCCGTCTATGGGAACGAGTGGGTTGCCTGCTCCAATTGCCACGGAACCCTTGATTGATTGCCCGCGCTTCGAATGGACAAAAGCCTGGTCCTCGTCCGAAAGCTGAACAATATCCAATGCAATGAGCCGATGATCCTCGGTCCGCAAAACGACCAGTTCCTTGTTGGCGGACACCAGCTCTGCTTCCACACGGTACCGCCCTGATTTATCCTTCCATTCATGTGCATTTAAAAGGCCATGAAACGCAGCCGTCGTACTGGCGAAGAATATCAACTGTAAGGTGATGTTGAATCTCATTTAAAATCACTTCGTTCTAAGGAACATAGGGGTATTTTTGTTCTGTAAATTGTCGAACAGATGAAGTTCAGGATTTCCGTACACACGGCACTCAGACGCAAATGCCATGCCTAATTCAATCGGATCTCTGGAGTTTGAGATGTGATGTGCCAGCGAGCGTCGGAAGTTGATCGCTTTTCGAACAGACTGCGTCATTTTGAACTTACGACCATACTTTCCATTGCGATTAAGAAATGTTGCCACTGCGGCATGACTATTGCATTGCTTCTTGGAACAGTAGTTTGATCCGAACACGGATCAAGAACAGACCCGCCGACTCGTACAAGTAGAGATTATTGAAATGATTACTAGAGATCAATTAATGGGTAACTGGAACGACATCGTTGGTTCGATCAAGAAAAAGTTTGGCGATTTCACTGCAGAGGAGCTGGCCCGTGTCGAGGGTAATTTCGAACAGTTGGTAGCGTTGGTTCAACGCAAATCAGGCCAAAGCCGAGAACAAATTGCTTCATTCTTGTCCGAATGTTGCGAAACGGCAGGATCATCTTACGGTCGAGTCGCCAATCGCGCTTCACACTATGTCGACTCGGCGGAAGAAGTCATTCGCGACCAATACGGGCGCGTCGCTTCGGAAGCTAAGAGAGGCTTGGACTATACGGCTCAAAGCGTCGGTCGCCGGCCACTGGAGGCCTTGGCCATCGCCGTGGGATCCGGAATTATCGCGGGAGTCCTGCTTGGGCTTTCCATTTCGAATCGAAAGCGATAGTGATGAGCGCTGCACACAGTAAGACCGAGGTGGATGTGGAGCAGATTATTGAACGCATGCGTTCCGTAAGGATGTCTGGCCACGATCACGTCGTCGAGCTTCAGGGAGAAGCGAAGCGACTTGTCGATTGGAAGGAATATGTCCGGGCCAAGCCGATCCTTTCCGTAGCGGCCGCATCCTTGATTGGCTTTGGAGTTATTCGTAATGCTTTATTTGTAGTTTCCAAACCCCCTCCGTCCATGCTGGCGATGGGTGCACCGCTGGTCGACAACAAGTCCATTCGGTCAACCATCGGCAGTTCGATTGCAACTCTGGCGACTTCGATCGTATCGAACGCCGTGAAAACATACATTGCAAACATGCTTCAACGCGGGATCGCGACAGGAGAAATCAATGATCGATTTCAGCACGACAGTTCAAAGGACTAACGGGTCGCCCGAGCAACGCCATCAACAGGAGATGCTTTCGGACAATGCTATTGCACTCGAGGTTGATCAGAATCGTTCCGATCCAATCGACACGGCTCGCGAAATCATAGCTGCAAAACCTGTGATTTCCCTTGCTATCGCGTTCGTAGTTGGAGGGACTCTGGGATGGTTGACATCGAGAAGATGAATGGAAAATACCGGCATTCCAATTTGGTAGGGGACATCAAGTCGACTGCGGGAGCGTTCGCTTGCGACCTATTGGAGCTCGCGGAACTGCAGAGCAAACTGTTCAGAGCAGATGCGAAGACCGCACTCCATCAGTCAAAAGGATCTGCCGCTGCGATCATCATTGCTGGTTGCTGCTTACTGGCTTGCTTGCCGGTCGCAGGCTTTGGCCTCGCCTCCGCAGTTGCCTATTATTTCCAATGGCAAGGATGGGTTGCACAACTGGCCGTCGGTGGTTGTTTATCCATACTGAGTATCGTGGTGGTGGCGATCTCTTTCAATAATCTCACTCGAGTACGCCAGTTCAAACGAAGTTCGGAAGAGTTTTCCAAGAACCTTGAGTGGACGAAGCGCGTATTTAGCGATGACTCGGCTCGGTAGGGCCGCACGTATCTGCGAACTTGTGCTCCATCGGCAAGCACCTTGGCTGGTTTTCGGTCAGCATCAAGATGAATAGCTCGATATGAGCCGAAAACCGTAGGTCAGCCCACTGCGGATAATCAGCCGGAATGCGTTAGCGTCCGGTTTAGCCAGACTTACGACCGATGCCGATTGGTAATACACATGTTCTGGAATGCGCGTTATCCATTGGCCCTTCGTTTGCTGTGTTAGCTTAGCCACGGTCCGAACTCGGTTCGACCTTTCCCAATTACCTTCTCGACATTGGAGTCCTTTATGGAAACGAACACAGAATTAGACAGCATCACCGTAGCCAAGTTGCATGACTTGGTCCGCATCAATATCGACTCGGACGAGGGCTTCACAGAAGCATCGAAAGACATCACGGATAAGTCGATCGCGGCTTTGTTCGTCGAACTAGCTCGCCAACGAAGAAACAACGCACTCGAACTGCAGGAATTCATTTCATGGAGCGGTGAGACGGCAGCGGTTTTAGGATCCTATGTGGCTGCAATGCATCGGGCTTGGATCAACCTGCGTGGAATGATCAGTGGAGGGGATTCGTATGCAATCCTGGCAGAAGCAGAACGCGGAGAGGATGCTATAAAGGGTGCGTACGAGGACGCAATGCCCGCTATATCTGATACCTTTATTCATGATCTTCTCGATAAGCAATACGCGAATGTGAGAGCGAATCACGATAAAGTTAAGTCGATGCGAGACCGATTCGCAGCAAAGTAGTCTACACGCTCGAGCGCAAGCTGAGCGGTTGCGTGGGCTCTCTCGTTAGATCGATCAGAACAATTTCTTCAACAACAATGGAAAGTATGATGTCAAACACGAATCAATCTCGAAACGGGGCCTTCATGACAGAGGAAACCCTTCGAGGGGCTGGCGAGCAGTTATCCATGGCCGCCAACATGGCAAAGGAAACTGCCATGGAATGCGGCACACACTACGTAACGGAACCTGCAAAGGACCTTTTTGGCTTATTTCAAGACTATGCGAAATCGAGGCCCGAAGTCGCCGCCGTTTGGTGCTTCGGTCTCGGACTTCTCATTGGATGGAAATTGCGATCTTAAAACCGACGACACGTAGCCCTGAGTGGTTCAAGTCGCTGGAGGCGGAGGCGAATAACGAGAACATTTAGCGAAGCCGTCGGGAGAGGGCACGGAGTAAGTGTAGAACGATTGTCGCTCAATCGTTCATGATCCTTCAGGGCCCGCAGGCTTGCCTCCGTGGCTCAACTCCGTGTCACTCGGCTGAACGCACACATGCAATCAGCCTTCCATCCGGGCTCGTCCCGGTGGAGGCAACAATTGGCAGCTACCCACAGCTACTAAATGCTTATCGGGCAAAAGCAACAACTAATAGTTTCGTCTGCCGCACATGGACGAACCGATGATTAAGCCAGCGACAAGCCCAATACCCATCGCCAATAGCATGGATTCACCTGGTCGATGCTGGACCGTTTCCCTTGCGTTTTTGATTCCGTCACGCGATGTTTCACGTGCGTAGTCGTAACCATCGCGAAGTGACTCAGAAGCTTTGGTTGCCATGTCGCTCGCAGCTTCCGAGATTCTTTCGACGGTTGTTGAGGTGGTGTTCGAAACCGATCGGAGAAAATCGTCGATTTCTTCCCGTGCCTTACCGGTCTTCTTCTGAATCACTCCGGCAAGCTGCTGGATGTTTCCATTGATGCCTGCTAGATCATCGCCAGTGATCTGAGCGTACTTGCTTTTTACTGCACCTGCCAATTGGTTCCAAGTGCCTTGAACTTCTTCTTTCGTCGTCATCTTTTCAATCCTCTTTCAAAAGTTTTCCAGGTTAAAGGACTCGAAATCCTTCATGATCTCGGGGTGTCGAGGGCACAACATCGATTAAGCAAAGCGTGTGCCAGACTCGACGCGTTTGATGGTGCGATTGCAAATGGTGTTCGTCACGCCCCAAAACCCATCAGCGCGCTGGTTTCTGAACCAGTTAGGCACACGAGCGATCACGAGCATTGGGTGCGTCTGGGCTACCACGTCAAACGCTTATGCTGGCGTTTCAACTGACGGAGCCTTGCAAAACGGCGTGTCGATCTCTAAACCGTTGAGATCGCGGCCTGATCGGGAATACGTGCTGGCGCGACACTTCCTTGAGACCAGTTCGCCCAAACGTTCTTGAACGTTAACTGGGCTGAGCCAATATAAGTTGCGAACGGAACATCCGCAGCATCGTGACCGGTGGCGATTCGAACGAAACCTCCGACTGGAGCCATGCGAGTCGCATCAAAGAGATACCAGCTATCCCCCAGGAATGCTTCAAAGTAGCCGTGGAAGTCTGGCGGTTGCAGATTCACAGCGTAGCCACAAACGTAGCGAGCCGGGATGCCGATCGCACGACATAACGCGATCGACAAATGAGCATAATCGCGACAGACTCCCTGGCGTTGAACAAACACGTCTTGAGCTGTAGTTTGGGAATCGGTCGAACCAGAAACGTAGGTGAGGTTGTTGAATACCCAGTCGCAGACAGAACGAACGCGAACCAAGCCCTTGGGTGTTTTCCCAAACTCGCGAAGGGCGAAATTGCCCAACAAATCCGATTCACAAAATCGACTCGGATTCAAATAGGGCAACGCATCCACTGGCAGTTCAATGTACTGTTGCTCAAAAAGTTCGTTCGCAAAATCAATCGCGGCCGTGAGTTCTACGGTCGCCTCGTAGTGAACAATGAGACTTCCCGACTGAACGAAGCACCGCTGCGCTCGATTCTGCTGAAGACCTAGATTCAATGCTTCCGCCATGTTTGGACCATTGATGGACAAGCTCTCCGTAATCGTCTTTTGATGGTCGGTCTGCGAAACATTGACTTGGAAAAGAAAGGGTGTTGGACTGGTGGTTGCGTACTCAAGTTCACAGCCGACGTTTATCTGACTCAAGTGATTGACCCCTTACTGATTCGCCACGTTAAATTCCACATGTAAAATGCCGTGTTAAGCACAACTCATGCCAACCGTGTTCGAATCGCGGACACTACCAGCGTTGTTGGCGGCCCCTGAATGCCAACAGACCGAGTCTAAGTTGATTGGAGGCATGGCGTTGGCATAGTTTTCGCTCTGCTCAAAAGCATTGCGCCACAACGTTCCTATTTAAATTGAGCTCAGTGCCATGCCTTACGACAACCAACAAGTGAATCCACCGGCTCGAAAGAGTGACAGAACCATCATGCAAGACAAGCCCGTTGAGACGGAAGGCTCCTCCAGTCCCATTCTCGACGCCGCAGTAGGCAACGACCCACCCATTGAGAACGCACATCCTGGATTGCAGCCAGCTCTTGTTTTCGCGACGTACCCGCTAGCCCTGATTGTCTTGATTTCGATCATCGCAATTTACTTCTTCTTTTTTCGATCCAGCCCTAG
>CAMBSL010000039.1 GCA_945870455.1 Pirellula staleyi DSM 6068
TGCATTCATGCGGCGATCGAAAATGGTGCTGACGCCGTTTATTTTGGTCTGGATGCTGGCTTCAATGCTCGGGCTCGGGCTGTGAATTTTTCGCTCGAGGGGCTTCCTGAGCTGATGCGTTTGTTGCATCGGCGGGGTGTTCTTGGCTATGTAACGCTCAACACGCTTGTCTTCACCGACGAGCTCGCACAATTCGAAGAGCACGTTGCTCAGCTTGCAGCCGCCGGAGTTGATGCCGTGCTTGTTCAAGACCTGGGAGCGGTCCGATTGATTCATGAGGTATGTCCGCAACTAAGCGTACACGCAAGCACACAAATGACCATGACCTCAGCCGAGACCATTCACGCCATCGAGTCACTGCGAATCGATCGAGTTGTGCTCGCACGTGAGCTCTCGCTTTCGGAGATCCGCAAGATCACAGCCGCGACGAAGATGCCTGTTGAGACATTTGTTCATGGTGCATTGTGCGTCGCCTATAGCGGACAGTGCTTGACCAGCGAATCGCTCGGTGGTCGAAGTGCCAATCGAGGGCAATGCGCTCAAGCCTGCCGTTTGAACTATGACCTGATTTGTGATGGAGTACAACGCAACTTGGAGGACAATCGCTATTTGTTGTCGCCTCAAGACCTGGCCGGTTACGAGCTGGTTCCGGATTTGATCGATGCAGGGGTCTGTTCACTCAAGATCGAGGGGAGACTTAAAACACCTGAATATGTTGCCAACATCGTCAGTCACTATCGCAAAGCGATTGATGCCGCGATGGAAGGTCGACGATTGAATTGGACCGAGCAAACCAAACGCGAAATGGAGATGAGTTTCTCGCGCGGCTTTACCCCAGGTTGGCTAGAGGGTTGCAATCACAAACGATTGGTCCCAGGCATCACCAGCGCAAAGCGCGGGGTTCTGGTCGGCAAAGTAGTCGCATTAAAAGGAGAACGTCTCGTCGTTGATTTGGAATCGCCACTCATCAAAGGAGATGGAGTGGTTCTGCAAGGCGATCGTATTGCAGGCTCTGAGATTGGCGGCCGCATCTTTCAAGTCTTCGTCAACGGCAAGCCGACGGACAACCCCTCCAGCGGTCGCGTGGAGCTGGCTTTTCAAAATGGGTTATTGAAGAATGCAGAGGTGCAATCTGGGCAAACGCTATGGCAGACCGATTCACCTCAACTGAGCAAGAGACTTAGGGCTAGTTTCGCTTCCGAACATTTTACGAGGAAAATTCCCATTGAGGTTGTCCTTCGCGTTGCGATAGGATCGCCGATTTCTGCAACGATAAACTGGAAGGACCTGAGTGGCAAACAACAATCCTTGGAAATCCACAGTCTGCATAAGCCGGAAATGGCACGAAAGCACCCGACGTCCGTAGAAGACCTTCAACACCAATTCTCGCGGTTGGGCAACTCGCCCTACGAGTTGCGATCCTTGACTGCGGAAATCCTTGGTGAGCCTATGGTTCCCTTGAGCGTTTTGGGCGAACTGCGAAAAATCATGCTCGATCAACTTGATAAGACTCGGGTGGCAGTTGCCAATCGCCAGATCGATGCATTGGGCACTTCTGCACGCATGCTCCCCAACTTGGAGCCAGTCAGCGATGGTGCAAGCGTTTGTTTATCGGTCTTGGTCCGAACCATGGATCAGTTGCGTCAAGTTCTGTCGCATGGGCAAAAAGCGGTGTACGTGGACTTTCACGACATTCGCGAATATCGACAAGCGGTCCAAGAAGCACGCGAAGCGGAGGCAACGATTCATATCGCAACGCTCCGCATCCAGAAACCAGGTGAACTAGGCTTGTTCAAGGCGATGGCAAGGCACAACGCAGACGGATGGTTGGTCAGGAACTTAGCGGGACTGGACTATGCGAGGCAACACGGCATTCCCACCATCGGCGATTTCTCATTGAACATTACGAATCCGCTGACGGCCGAGTGGTTGATGTCCCGTGGCTTGAGCCGTCTCACTTCTTCCTACGATTTGAATCGAGACCAGCTGACGGAGTTGGTCGCCATGTTGCCGAAAGCCTGGTTAGAGGTTGTCATACATCAGCACATGCCCATGTTCCATATGGAGCACTGCGTCTTTTGCACGGTGTTGTCGCCGGGAACCAACAAATCCAACTGCGGTCGCCCTTGCGATCGGCATGAAGTGAAATTGAAAGACCGGTTGGGAGTTGAGCACGTCCTGCACGCAGATATTGGATGTCGCAACACGCTATACAATGGACACGCTCAAAGTGGTGCCGAAGCGACGCCAAAGCTGATTCGGATGGGAATTAAGTACTTTCGAATCGAACTTTTGCGAGACGCCCCAGCGAACGAAACAAAACGGCTACTTGGGCTCTATCGAGACTTGCTCGCCGGAAAAATCGACGGGCCGACGGTCTGGAAATCGTTGAAGGCTGAGAATCGCGTCGGGGTGACACGCGGTACACTGGAACAACCTCGAAACCCTCTCGCCATTCTGTAGGCTTGCCTAGTCGACGAAAATACTTCAACGAGTTGCCTGCCGGACTGGGCCTGACATCGGTGGCGTTTCGAAGAATCGACCGTCGTCGATCATTCTTGGGTCACCCGATTTTGTCAACTCATCTAGCAATCGCCTTTCAAGCTCTTGCCGCACGGACGCGTATTTGCTGTCGCCGGCAACGTTCGTCATTTGATGCGGGTCCGTACGCAAATCGTATAATTCTTCGCGAGGTCGTTTCGCATACGCGCGTTCAAAAAAAGGCTTCCATTGTGGATCATTGCGACTTCCAACCAACCAAGCCTTGGACGGGCCGGCATCCTCATCTGGCAGCGTTACCCTTGTGGTCTCCGTGATTTCTTCCGCAGTCGGCTCTTTGTCGCTATCGAGCCGATAGGGATCGCCCAATGGCCAACGATCCGGTTTGAAATTGATGATGTACGAGTATTCTTGCGTCCTAATAGATCGTTGAGGATAGGGCATGAAATCGGCTCTCGCATTTTCCACATGGCGCTCACGTCCGATGAAAACTTGGGTGCGCGTGGATTCTACTTGTCCCGACTTATCGGACGTTAGTTGCTTAACTAGACTGCGCCCTGTCATCGTGGCTGGAATCTCAACGCCTGCTAACTCAAGAAAGGTTGGGGCCAAGTCCGTAAGACTAACTAAGTCGTCCACCACACGACCACGAGAGCGGTTTCCCCATCGCATGGCTAAAGAAACACTGGATCCGAAATCATACAAATTGCATTTGCCATGCGGAAATCCAGGTGGTCCATGGTCGCCACTGATGACGATCAACGTGCTATCGAGTTCGCCAATCTCTTCCAGCTTTTTCAGCATGATGCCAATCGATGCGTCCAATGCCTGCACTTCGCCGAGGTAGTCAGCGAAATCCTCGCGAACTTCGGGAACATCCGGAAAGAATGGTGGCAGCTTTCCCTTCAATAAATCGGGTTCTATGTTCCAAAGGGCTTTGCCTGATCCTCGAATCCATTTGCGGTGGACATTGGTTGGTCCAAACCAATAGCAGAAGGGTTGTGACGCATTTCGATTGTTCAGGAAGGCATCGAAGTTCGTTTTGATTTCGGAAACCAGGTCTTGCTTGGCCGACTCGATGGTCTTTCCGTTGGCCACCATCTTCGTTGCGTTCTCAGAAAATTGGTTGAATCGGCTCCCCCCTTTTTCATATGCGTACCTTCCTGCACCGTAGGGAGCATCCGCTGGCGTTCCAGGGCTCCACACTTTGTAGGTCTCACCCATATGGTATCCCGACTTTTGCAATAGCATCGGATAAGCTGGGATTGAGTTATCCCAAACAGCACCTTGCAAAATAGCCCCTCGACCCGTTCGCCAAAAGTGTTGACCGGATAACAATGCGCTTCGACATGGTGTGCAGCTCGGCGCCGAGACAAAAGCTCGCCGGAACAAAACACCTTCGGCCGCTACTCGGTCAAAATTCGGAGTTTGCACTACGTCGTTGAAAGTACCTGTTCCGTCCAGTTTGGAATAAGCACTCGCGCAACGCCCCCAGTCGTCGGCAAAGATGAACACAATATTCGGACGCTCCGGATCCGTTGCGTACAAACTTGAACCAACTGACAAGAGTAAAAACACTACAGTCCACTCACGCCTCGGTTGTTTCATATTGGTTTCTCTATGGGAAAAAGTGTCAGCACCTTGGGTTTTTTTTATTGTAGTGTTCATTGTACAGGAAATAGCCCAGAAATTGCGGTGGAGATATGCTTGCGCGGCGGTATGGACGAACCATCAGTCAAGACAGAAAACCCGAAACTCGAAGAGCTTACGCATTCGCAGTTGATTGTGCTGCTTGAGGAGGCAATGGAACGCAACAAAATCGTTGGAGAAAAAGCTCAACGAAACGCTTTCTCACAGTACGGTGTCGTTCCAGCTGTACTCGGTCGTAGCGAGTTCGGGCTCGAAATCGTCCTGTCGATGGCACATCAATTCTATGCGTTGGGCTTGTCCTTCGACAAAGCGATCGCAATTCAAAAGTTTTTCCAAAATCTAGACCTTGAGAAATCCCAAGTTGACGCGATGCTGCATCAGCTCTCGCGCGTTTGAGAAAAGGAATTTGAATCTCTGCTGAAGTTACTGACCAACCTGGAATTTGTCATTTTCCTATGTACTATTTAGGAATCATCGGGTACGCTTTTAGAATTTTTTTTAATTTCGATCGGTCGAAGCGGGCTGTATGGTTTTTAATTCCATTGAGTTCGCGATATTTTTCACCGTCGTTTATTTTCTGTATTGGTGTGGAGGATTGCGCTGGCAAAAATTGCTGTTAATCGTCGCTGGCTATTTTTTTTATGGCTTTTGGGATATCCGTTTTCTATGTCTCATTACGTTTTCTGCAATCTTGGATTACCTGATGGGGCGGATGATCGCCACGGGGCGTATCGAACTTCGAGAGCGAATCAAAGCCTCACTCTGCCTCTGCGGAATGGTGATGTTGTGCACCATTCCAAATTGAAGTGCGGTTACCATATTGCACTCCGGGCATCTCAATCCGGTTATCGATTGGCTGCGATTTTGGGAGCTGGATTGGATTTCTCTAACGGCGACTCCGATCACATTGGGAATTGTCGTACTGGCGAACGTCTCCTATCCGTACATCCGTCGTCTACCGACACAGTCTCGGCGGCGAACGATGATTACGACTTCGGTGATTGCGAATCTCGCGTTTCTTGGGATTTTCAAATACTGCAACTTTTTCCTTGATTCAGCAAAGACGTTGCTAGATGGAATCGGTTTTCCAATATCCAGACTCGAGTTACAGATTGTTCTACCAGTCGGGATCTCATTTTATACGTTCCAAAGCCTAAGCTACACGATCGATGTCTACCGTAAACAGTTTCGTCCCGTTCGCAAGTGATTCGACTTCCTCCTTTTTGTCGCGTATTTCCCACCGATGGTGGCTGGCCCGATTGAACGCGCGCGGGATCTCATTCCGCAATTGCTTAAGCCCAGAGTCTGGTCGCTAGATCGTACGTCATGGGGAATCTTTCTAATTCTGATCGGATTATTCAAAAAGGTCGCGATTGCCGATGGATTGGCTGGCGCGGTCAATTCGGTTTACGACGCCTCCGGCGCGGTTTCCACAATGGATGTTTATTTAGCGACGCTCTTTTTTGCAGTTCAGATCTATTGCGATTTCAGCGGCTACAGCGATATCGCGATTGGCGTCTCAGCCTTGCTGGGAATCGACCTGATGATGAATTTCAACGTTCCTTATTCGAGCTGCAACCCGAGCGAATTTTGGCGACGATGGCATATCTCACTCTCGTCTTGGCTTCGTGATTACCTTTACATCCCCCCTGGGAGGGAATCGTAAAGGAAATCTACGAACAGATTCCAATCTCATGACGACGATGGTGCTAGGAGGTCTTTGGCATGGTGCAGCATGGAACTTTATCTTGTGGGGAGCATATCATGGATTACTTTTAATAATTCATCGGAGGTGGTGTCGTTTGTTCGACGCACGCTGGCCCCAAGACAAAAACGGCGTACCAAGGATTGGTAATCCGTGGCTCACGCCGATCCGCATGACAGTTTTCTTCGTGTTTACCTGCTATGGATGGATGTTATTTCGTGCTGTCTCTGTCGATCAAGTAGGTCGATTCACGGCTTCGCTGTTTGGTTGGAGTTTCGGTACGGTCGACGTGATGAGACGCCCAACGCTAAGCGCGATCGCTGGTCTTCTTCTGCTTGTTTTTATGGATGTTTGGCAGGTTTTCGACGGTTCACCTCGATTCGTGTCGCGTTGGCCTTCAATTTGTGTAGGCATTCTGTACGGAATTCTAATTTTCTTGATCGCAATGGGTGCCAGCAATGAGCCTGTCCAATTCATTTATTTCCAGTTTTGAATCGCTTGAAGCAAAAGCACCCGCCGCACGACTTCGGTATGTTTGCCATGTCGTTTGTACGATGCTCTGCACGCTTGCGGTTATCGACATCGGAACTTCGTTAGTATTTCCTCTCCCGACCAGTCCAATCAAGCCAGCAAATTCGCTGGCGAATTACTTCCAATATGGAAGATCGGTACGCAACAAGATCCGCTATATCATGGGAACAGAGGATGGTAATGCAAATAAGAACGCGCTCATAGGTTGGCTCCCTGAGAAAGCGATCCCGCTTCCACCGAAGGACCACGCTTTGACCTTGTCGGTCTACGGGATGAGTTTCTCGAATCACGTCGGCCGGGCGTTAGTCGAAATGGAACCGACAATCGGCTTGCGATTATTCGACGGTCTCGGCGCACGGTCAGTACGCACGAAGTTGTGCCGACTTCGGACCCAGGGAATTTCATTCAGGACGGTCATTTTACTAAAGCGGCAAATGCGCGTGTTGCGGGACTCCTGCGAGATATTCTCAATCGAGAGTTTCCGCAGACAATGACGACTAGTGCAAGTTTCGATGCGAAACCGTGAAGAAGCAGAAATTTCGAACAATCTGCACTACATAGATCGAATGCTTGTTCAAATGAGTCAGCTAGTATTGATTTAGTAGTTTAACAGTCAGCCGAAGCCGCATTAACCTCCCATTCAAGTGCGCCTACGGCTGACTGTTAAACGATAAAAATTTCAAAACCAATTAAATCGACAAGCCGCGAGCTCGTCGGTGTCTCACTTGGTGGACAAGGCAGTCTCAACCAACTCGCGAATCAACGTTCTGCAGCGAACTGCATCAAACGATCCAGCAATCTCGAGTGTGTTCTTCTGCGCATCGAGCACGCTCGCATCGCGTGGGATCTGTAAATTGAGGGAAAGCAATTGGCTCAATTCATCGAGGTTTGCCTGAATCGCATTTCGCGGCAATACACCGTGATCGACAAGTTCCTTGACTGCGACGGTTACCATCCAGGCGGTCTGTTTGGCCACCCAGTAGTCGGTAAGCTTTTCCTCGCGATCGGCAAGCAATACCTGCAGCCAGTGCTTGACATCTGCTTCCGACATGATCTGCCGTTCCATTCGATTTCGATCTCGAAATCGATCGGCCAGAGATACGAGGTGATGGCTGGAAAGGGCTGCTAGTTTCTTTGAATCGCCAAATGGGACCGAGTTGAATGCTGCGAACATCTCGTTCGTCAAGCGATCGTGATTCGATGCGTTGGTTTTATGGAGCGATGGGTGTTCGAGCGTGAGCCAATTCGAAGGGAACGCACGACCTGGAATTCTTGAATCTGGGCGCCATCGAACTTTGCTCTTCGACAATTCCTGGTGGCATCCCATACAATCATACATCGAAAAATCACCCCAATTGTTCGGCTCTTTTTGGGCTTGCGCGGCAGCAGCATGAATCAACTTAATCCCGTTGTCGTTCGCAACGAGTCCGCCGATCATGCTGCGTCGGGTTCGATCGTAACTCGATTTGATGGCCTGTTCGATTTTGTCCGTCGTACCGAGCGATTGCAGGTCATAGTTTGCCGCGTAATACTCACTTTGCAAAGCAAACTCTCGTGTTTCTTGCTTGTCTGTTGCGGACTGATACGGTTTGTTTTGGATGGTTTGCCAGTGCGGCGGCATTGCATCTAGAAATGTTTGCAGATCGAAGGGGGGTAAAGGAGGATGCCCTGCGGCATACATATCGTGAGAAACAAAACGACCTTGTGTGATGCTTCCAAGATGGCAACTCAAACAAACGTCGGCGCACGTCGAGGGGGACGCAAGATCCCACATTCCTAGCTTTGATTTTTCCGCTGGAGTCTTCGCTCTCCAAGAGACTTGTTGATGCTGATGCGTCTTGGTGTACTCGGAGCCAGGGCCATGACACGCCTCGCATTGAACTCCGAACTGCAGATTGGTTTGGAGGACTTCTTGTGACGGGGAGGGTAAACTCAAGTCGACTCCTGCATGACAAGTCAAACATTTGGCTTGAAACATCGCGTCGCCAACTTGACCTACCGGCCACTTCAATCGTTTGCGAATCTCGACGGAAAGTTTGTTCGACTTGTTTTCCGGTCGCTCGAGGTCTGATTCCGGCAAATCTTGTCGAACCAAATGATACGCGTACGCGTGCTTGTCTCTCTCGAACCATTCTTTGGCTTCGACCAACCTGATAAAGCGAGTGACTTTGAGTTGCTCATAGATTGGGCTAGGAGCACTGTGACAGGCTGCACATTCTTTTACGCCGATCTCACCAAGTCCATCGGTTTTTCTTTCCGAAAGATTGCCAAGCGAAAGGTCGTCGGCTCGAGTTGTCCCCAAGGTTTGGAACCAAAAACAAATGCACAATAGAATGCCAATCCATCGATGGATCATTTGACAGTGCTTTCTAAAAGTTCCTTTGTTGCTTTTCGCAAGGCCGAATGCCACTGCTCTAGGTTCGGGGGAGTTGTCGATTCTGCCCGCCTTGGGAATTTCGGTGATTGGGTGTCTACCGGAAACACGAGCGCATGGCGAATCGTTTGCATCGCCTGATCAAGTTCGGAAGAACGCATTGCTTGCGAGGATGCCCAGGCGGACATGTACGTGCCAGCGGCATACTCCCAATTGCTCATGCGATTTGCATTTTGAAATCGCGATGCACTAAAGCTTATCTGCCTTGCGTTCGACCAGCGAGAGAGTGAAAGGTCTCCTGTCGCGTAAAGACTTTGGTGGATTAGGTTTCTCAAACCGGTCGCTTGTTCGGAAATCTTCGAAACTCTTGGGTTGGGAGCTTCCATGGTCGAACGAAGTACTGCTGCACGATTGTCCAATTCGGGTATGGACCGATTGAGATAAGTTGATAGGGCTTCGACTCCGCTGAGATTCCAGTCGCGGCTCGGAGCCCGGCCACTACCAATTAAGTCACGATCGATCGAATGGATTGGTTTTGGGATTCCGTTGAGCGAAACGTGGCAACTAGTGCATTGGTAGCTCGACAATTCCGGCCATGTTGAGACTGGGAGCGTTTTCAATGCACGCGCCTGCAGCAATTCAAGCTCAGAATCGGCCATGGCTATTTGGCCGGCCAACCAAAGCCTCGAACGAAAGTTTGGATCGGTTTGTTCTGCGTCGCGCCAGTGCTTAGGATACGACTCGTAATACACCGCCAAATCAAAATACAATGCGGGATGCCCTGCAGCGATCAAGTCGTGGTTCATATCCCGATCTTTTCCGCCGACATGACAAAGCGTGCAGACTTTCGCACGTTGAACAAGTGCATTCGTATCTGCAAGGCCGAGGCTTGAGACCGCCAACTGTTTGGCTTCTAGGCTTTGAAAGTGTCGATCGTACCATCGCTCCGATGCGCCGTGACACGATTCGCACCCTACTCCTTCTGCAATCCGAGGAGTGATGTTGTCAGCGGCAACTTGTCGGTCTGTGTTGTGGCATGCCAGGCAGTTTTGATAGGCGTCTGCCTTGAACACCTTTCCGTCGCGCAAGATCCCAAGTTTCGTCATGATCTTTGCAGACTCGTCAGAACAGAGGGTCCGCCATGATTGAGCATGAGGATCATTCTCGAGCCAAAGAGAATATTCCGATCCTCGGTATGTTGTTTCCGTCGACACGCCGACTTTTGGCCCGCTGTGGCAGCTTGCGGTAGCGCATGAGGCAGCACCGCGAAGCCCCTGCTCTGGATGAAAAAGTGTGTCCATCCCCCAAAGCGGCGGTCTTGTTGCCGAGGTCGAAGTATCGGTTACTGAGACCACGATTCCCGACGGCTGCGCATTCGCAAAACTACAACAAAACAACAACAAAAACACGCCAAGACCCAATTCAAAGCCAATCAAGAGGGTCGGGTTTTTAAGAGTTAGATTCCACATTGGGTCGTGTTTTGACGGAGTCCGCTAGCCAAATCGCACTCACGCTAGAGTCAATTTGACAAAATCAAAGCTAAAGTACCATCGGCAGTCGCATTTGGATTCTAGCTTTAAATATGGGTCAAAAAACACTTACAACTGAAAATCCCTGAAATCGGCGGCTTCGATGCAGTCCAAATACGCTCTTACCGTGTTCGAGTAACCCATCTCCAATGCGTCGCTAATGAGGGCATGGCCGATGGAAACTTCTCTTACTCCTGGCACAGCCTTTAGAAATGGCGTCAGGTTTTCCAGGCTTAAATCATGGCCTGCATTGACCCCCACGCCTGATTGGATTGCCACCTTGGCGGATTCGACAAACTTGCTCAGAGTTGATACATGAGCGCTGTTCTGAAAAGCCCTGGCCCAGGATTCCGTATAGAGCTCTACGCGATCCGCCCCGAGTTCTTTGGCGAGCGGGATCTGATCTGCAAGCGGATCCATGAACAAACTGACTCGAACGCCAAGCTCTCTGCATTCTTGGATTAGGGGCCTTAGTTTATCGGCGTCAGCCACGAGATCCCAGCCATGATCCGAGGTACTTTGCGAAACGCTATCCGGAACAAACGTCGCTTGATCTGGCCGGACAGAGCGAATCAACTCCATTAAGTTATGAAATGGGTTGCCTTCGATATTGAACTCCGCATTGGGCCAGTTTTTGAGAAGCTCTGCAATCTCGTAGACGTCCGTCGAACGTATGTGCCGTTCATCTGGACGCGGGTGAACCGTAATGCCATGCGCTCCTGCCTCTAAGCATATCCGGGAGGCTCTCACAACGGATGGAATTTTAAGGAGTCGCGTGTTTCGCAACAACGCAACTTTGTTGACATTCACAGACAGAGCCGTCTTAACCATACCATTCATAGAAGTTTGCAACTATCGCAAGTGAGCTTGGATCCATCCGTCATCCACTTGGACCGATGCGAGCTGCAAGCCTTGCAACTCGCTCGGCAAACGATCCGTTACTCGCAACGGAGTGTCAAGTAATTGTTCCTTAAAGACATCTGCGAACTGCTTCTTAAGCAAGTTTCGAAGTGAAGCTGCGCGTACGCCACGTTGCTGTTTGCCGGTAAAGTCTATCTTCACTTCTCCTTGTCGTTCCAGTTGAATGGCGCCATCGGTCAGCGTAACTCGATACGATGCTTCGATGGATGCGGGTTGGTCTACGACTTGGTCGCCTCGGTCTAGTTTGGTCGTTCGGATTCGGAACGTAACTAGCGAGTCATCCAGTTGAACCTCGACGGGATGGTAGTTTTCAAATGTAAGTGCCCAAGGCTGATCGTCTTGTGGCTTGAGAACTGGCTTGCTACTTAAAACGTTAGAGAACTGGCCGGCAAAAGATTCCATTTCCGTGTTGCGAAGAATGCGACCTGCAAGGATCGGATCGGTGATGTTGGTAATGACCGACTCGTGTAACTGGACAGTAATTCCGTTCGGCTCCACTAAGAGCGGACAGGACTCTGGAGCAGCCAATTGGGGACCGGCCTGTAATTTCCAAAGCAATGCCAGATACTGAGGCGAACTCCAGGTTATTCGCGTGGGTTGTTCGAGCCCAAGTCGCCTTAACACAGGCAAATCCGGCGTCTTGATCTTTTCATTGGCTTGCGAAACTTGCTGGCTGAGCTGCGTGTGAAATTGATCCCGCAAGCGTGTCTCAAGTCGTCCCTCCGCGATCGCATCTGCTTCCGGCTTTTGTTTAGCGGCTTGCTTTGCTGCAATCTTACGTACGATTCGTAGTTTCGCTTCGATGCTGTCAATCTGACTGGAAAGGCCTGCATCAACGCTCGTATCGTTTAGTGTAACAAGACCACGATCTGTCAATGCTATCGTCTCGCTGGCTGAAACCGTACCGTAACCCTGCGTATGCAACTTCACCGAGCGGTTGTAGCCAATATTCTGGCTGGAAAAGTTTCCGCTCAGGTTCAAACGAAGAGCTGCATTGGAGGAACTGTCGAGTAATTGCGGTGTAACAAATCCCTGCATCACGCTCTGTCCAACAAGCTGTGTACCAAGAATCACTTCATTGACAGGATTGGGCTCATACACCGGCTTGGTGAATTTCCGAGCCACGAATTCGGAAGAAATGAGAACTCGGACATTGGCTCTTGCATAGTTGCCCCGAACCGCGTTCACCAAATCGGTCGACTGATTCGACTGCGATAGGTTTGAGATCATTTGACCGATGTCTCGCGTGTTAGCAAAGTCTTGCGAGAACTGAGGCATCTGCAGTTGCTCAGACAATTTCGTCAACCGATCTTTTAAAATTGAGATCGTTTGTGGACGGTCGGAACTGAACCGCAAAGCATGCGTGTAACTCTTCAACGCGTCGCGAACATTCGTAAATTTGCTCATCTCAAGCCCGAAATAATTCTGGCGAAAATTCTTTTCGATTTGGACCAAGCTTTTGGGGTCGGGAGCAGGACTGTTGATTTGTTCTCGAAGATCCGTCCAGTTCAAGAATGCCAGCCAGTTCGCCTGATGCTGCGGTGACGTAGCCAAAAAGTTCTCAAGCTCGATCATGGCCAGATCAAGCTTCTGTCTCGCAACTCCAATATCTGGCAGTCGATCGCTAGTCAGGTTCATCTGAGCATTCGCGACATCCAAGGCCCAATTCCTTGTGCTCGGACCCGAAACGCTTGACGTGGAAATGTAAGCAGGTGCACTGTAAATAGCGTAACTGACTGGTGGCTGCTCCAATGGAGCTTGAGCCAAGCTTGAACCAACTTGCCACATTCCAACGGAAAAGGTGAAAACGATAAAGAACCCCATGCTCTTGCATCGACTCGCCAATGAGCGATCCGGTTCTAAACAAGAAATCAATCGGGCTGATTCTTGATTTATCCTATTGTTCATTTTCAAACCTTCCTTAGCGAAACCTGCGGGTTAGTAAGTCAACGACCGAAAGCCGGGATGGCATCTTCTGAGAAGCCCACTTCCTATTAGGATTGTAGTGACCAACAAATCTTCCTCATAGGACCCATCCCGCCCAGTTATCCCAGGTTGGGATAGCCGGAATTCGGGCTTTTTCAATCGATTCAAACGTGTTTGCCGGTAAAACCAGATTCATCATCATTGCACAATCGCCAGCATTCGCAAATCCTTCCATTCTGCTTCCTTAAGTGAAATTGGTTGCCACGCGGATTCGAAATCTCTTTTGGTGCACTTGTTTTCCATCCAACCAGAGGTTTATGATAATGGCAATACGACGATTCCTAGCGGTGCTTTCGGTAAGCGCAATGGCATTTGCGTATAGCTCGACCAGCTTGGGTGGCGACTTTCTTTCGGGGACGTATTTGGATCCAGCACTTCAACGCCAAGACATTTTCTCCCATCACATATGGAATTCGATTCCGGAATATCGTCAAGTGTACAATCGTCCGCGTTATTTCTCCGGCTACATCGCTCACAAGATTGAGCCATCGAGCCAGGAAGCCATGGCTTGGAAATCCAACGACTGCAACGGCAATTATGCGAACCATCGGGGGCCAAGCGTGCCTTACTATTATTATCCTAAGCCCTGGGAAGCCTTGAACACGAGAGCTCGGCCGGATTTTGTCACTCAACAAAGCAAGTAAGCGTTCGATTATGGAGTCGAGCGGCAGTTTGACACAGCCGACAAAAGTAGCAGGCACGCTCCGCCGTGCCGTTCACAGTCGAGCTTTTGCCGGGATTCCTGGTGGACGGCACATGGAATGTGCCTACTACTTTGAGATTCCTGGTGAACGGCACATGGAATGTGCCTACTACTTTGACTTGGGTCGGCTGTGTCCCGTTTGGTTGCCAAGCCATTTCCCGAGGACTACAATATACGCGAGTAATGTACCTCCGACTCCCCTTCCCACGCTTGCCCAGCAGGCTCCCACCCAATGCGTTCCACAAATCGGTTGACGGTGTTCCTTCGCACCGCTGCCATCCTGGCGCTTGTACCCTTCGCAATGCGAACTGGCATCGTCAGCAGTTCTTTCGCAGATGATGTGGGTATAGAGTTCTTTGAAAGTCGAATTCGTCCCATTCTCGTTCAGCATTGCTACGAGTGTCACTCCGCTACCTCCGAGGAAGCCGCAGGAGGACTATTGCTCGACACCCAAGCGGGAATCAAGAGCGGTGGCGATTCTGGGCCAGCATTGGACTTAGAAAATGCGAGCAAGAGCCTGCTGCTAAACGCACTGCGACACCAAGACCTCAAAATGCCTCCTTCGAATAAACTTCCTAAAGAGGTTGCGGAGGCGTTTTCGAAGTGGATTGAGATGGGCGCACCAGACCCTCGCGATGGACCATCGCAGAAAACGAAGCTCGAAAAGATCGATTGGACCAGGGCAAAGCAGCATTGGTCGTTCCTGCCTAGAAAGCGTGTTCCGAACCCAGCAACGACGTCTCAATGGTGTCGCAAGTCGATCGATGCATTCATTTGGGAAAAGCACTTGGCGAACGCTTTGCAACCCGTTCCGGAAGCCGACCGATCGACTTGGCTTCGAAGAGTTTACATCGATCTTGTTGGCATTCCTCCGACTGGGGAAGAGGTCGACGCGTTCGTTAACAATCCAGCCGAGGATGCCTTCGAACGGGTTGTCGATCGATTGTTGGCGTCATCTACTTACGGACAACGGTGGGGCCGTTATTGGCTTGACTTGGCTCGTTACTCGGACTCGAACGGAGCGGATGAAAATCACCGTTATCCAGTCGCCTGGCGTTACCGTGACTACGTCGTCGAAGCGTTTAATCGAGATGTGCCCTATGATCAATTTATTAGGGAGCAACTTGCTGGCGACTTACTTGTCGCATCCAACAGTTCCAGCGAAGAGGAGCAACGCAGACTGATAACGGCAACTGGCTTTCTGGTGATTGGACCCAAGATGCTTGCAGAGCAAGACAAGCCAAAGTTGGTTGCGGACTTGGTCGACGAACAAATTGATACGGTCGGCAAGGTGTTCTTAGGTTTGACTCTTGGTTGCGCTCGATGTCACGACCACAAATTCGACCCGATCCTCGCCAGCGACTACTACTCATTGGCTGGGATCATGCACAGCACCAAGTCGATGGAGCATCTCAATTTTGTGTCGCAGTGGAACGAGCGAGCACTGCCGGACGAAGCACAAGCCAAGAAGATCGCTCTGTACCAACAAGCCCTCGACCAATCGAAAGCCGAACTCAACGCGACCCAACGTCGCTTTCAAGAACGCTCCTTTACTAAGCAATTGCATCTGCTGTTGGCAGCCATGCACCTACAAGATTCCGAAGTCGCCGCCAATCCGGAATTTTCTGAGAGCAACGCATCGATCGGCAAGTGGCTGACGATTCTGCAGAGTGATTCCGCGACAAAGAAGGACGATGATGTTTTCGCTTTTTGGCGGAAACTCAAAGCAACTCCGCCTGAGTCTTTTGCCAGCGAAGCGGATACTCTGTGGCGTGAACTTGCGACAGACGTGGCCAAAACAAAGGTATGGAACTCTAGAGTTATCGCTTTTCCAGCTCCAAAAACGAAGCTGGAACTGATCGGTCTTTACGGCACGCTGCTCAATCAAGCCATTGTGGAAATTCTCGATGCACCGAGAACGACTGAGGGGAAGATTCAATCGAAAGAGACGCTAAAAATCTACAAGCAGCTATTCGACGCAGGCGAGCCTTTTCTTGCACCGGATAAGTTTGAGGAAACGCTCACGGACTCGGAGAAAGTGAGTTTTTCGGCTCTCAAGACTCAAATTGTGGATAGGGAGAAAGACAAGCCGATTGCGGCTCGCGCGATGGCCGTACAAGAGGGGGAGGTTCGATTGGTGGCCGTCAACGTTCGCGGAAATCATTTGCAGACGGCAGGGACACCATTGGCTAGAACCGTTCCTAGAGTCTTTCGCGAAGGGGCAGTCGCTCCCGAGTTGAAGATTCCCGAAGGCGTTTCCGGGCGATTGGAACTCGCAAATTGGATTTCAGACAACTCGAACCCATTGACCGCACGTGTGATCGTCAATCGCATTTGGCAAGGTCACTTCGGCCAAGGATTGGTTTCTACAGGTTCCAATTTTGGATTCCGCGGCGAGCTACCATCCCATCCCGAATTACTGGATTCGTTGGCGGATGACTTCGTCGCTCACGATTGGTCTCTCAAGTGGCTTCATCGCGAAATCGTTTTATCTGCCGTCTATCGCTTGAGCTCCCATCGGGACCCGTTAGCGGAAGCCACGGATCCTGACAATAAATGGCTTTGGAGGCAAAACAAACACCGAATGGAAGCTGAGGTTTTGCGAGACTCGTTGCTATCGATCGGTGACCTGCTCAGTTTTAATCTCGGCGGGGAATCGCAGAACATGTCCGTTCCTACCAACCCACACATCGAGGGTGCGCAAAGCATCGGCAACATGCGGCGAACTATCTATCTCGATGTTAATCGAGCGGCAATGTCGGACTATTTGACGACCTTTGACTACGTTGAACCGGGTGTCTCAGTCGACCGCAGATCCAATACCATCGTTCCACACCAAGCGTTGTTCCTGATGAATAATCCGTTGCCACTGGAGATCGGAAAGCAGTTTGCATCCAAATTGCATGCGATGACTCAAAACGATGCCGAACGATTTGCAATCGCTACCAAATCCTTGCTGGGACGCCTTCCGAAGCCATCCGAGTGCAACTCGCTTGCACAGGTTTTGGCCCAAGGTTCAATTCCTGCATCAACCGCACCAGGGGCCCATAGTCAAACGCCGAGTCTATCGAGCTTGAACTCGTCCGTTGAAAAATGGATCCGCGTGTGCCGCTCGCTGCTGCTAACCAACGAGTTTTTTTATGTTGAATAAAATTTCACGCAGACAGATGTTACAGAACGCTGGAAACGGTTTTGGCGGGCTGTTCCTTGCGTCGTTTCTCGAACAACAATTGCTGCAAGCCAAAACGATCGAGGGTTTGCATTTTCCTGCTCGCGCCAAACGTGTCATCTTCCTTTTTATGCATGGCGGTCCATCGCATGTTGACACCTTTGACTACAAACCCAAGTTGATAGCCGACGACGGCAAGCCTCTGCCATTTGACAAACCGAGAGTGCAGTTTTCCCAAACCGGCAATTTGCTCGCAAGTCCGTGGAAATTTAAACAGTATGGCGAATCGGGTGCTTGGGTGAGCGACCTGTTTCCGGAGGTGGGTGCTTGCGCAGATGACATCACGTTTCTCAAATCGATGCATGGATCGAATGAAGCCCATGGTGGCGCACTGCTTAAGATTCATACGGGCAGCGACACATTTGTTCGGCCGAGCATGGGAGCCTGGGTCAGTTATGGTTTGGGGAGCGAAAATGAAAACTTGCCAAGCTTCATTACGATCAACCCAACGCTCGGGCACGGCGGAGTTCAAAACTTTGGTTCCGCATTCTTGCCCGCGCAGCATCAAGCGACGCGAATCGGTAATAGCCGCGAATCGATGAAGACGGCAAAAATCAGCAATCTCGGTAATGCAACTCTTTCGCAAACCGAGGTTCGGGCACAACTTGATTTGGCCCAGCAATGGAATCAACAACAGCTCGAACGAGATGGGGCGGATTCCAATCTAGAGGCAAGAATTCAATCGATGGAACTTGCCTTTCGCATGCAAACCGAAACACCAGGCGTTATGGATTTGAGTGGTGAGACGGAAGCGACCATGAAACTCTATGGAATCGACACACCCAATACCGAGAACTTTGGTCGTCAATGTTTGTTGGCAAGACGAATGAGCGAAGCGGGCGTTCGCTTTGTTCAGGTAAGTCACGCCTATTGGGATCAACATGATGCATTAAAGGAGAAGCACACGGAGTTGGCGGCTGAAGTCGATCGCCCAATCGCTGGACTGCTAAAGGACTTGAAAGCACGAGGCTTGCTCGACGAGACGCTCGTTATTTGGGGTGCCGAATTTGGTCGGACGCCCACTGCGCAAGGAAAGAATGGTCGCGACCACAACCCGCACGCGTTTACGTATTGGCTTGCAGGTGGCGGAGTCAAAAAAGGAATATCCTACGGTGCCACAGACGAATATGGATTCTATGCTCAGCAAGATCGGGTTCATGTGCATGACTTCCACGCAACGCTTTTGCATTTGCTAGGAATCGATCACGAGAAGCTGACCTACAGCTACGGCGGTCGCGATTTTCGCTTAACCGATGTAGCCGGTCGGGTCGTGAACGAAATTTTCGCCTAGAGTCATCAACCGTAGCGCGATGTGCGGGGCGATACCAACGATCGAATCGACGTCCGGGCATTTGAGGATTAGCGACGCGATATCGGCAAAGGATTGAAGTTGAATTGTGCGATGCTCTTGTAACGTGATGTAGTTTTAGCGATGTGGTATGCCTCAACACGACGTTCGATTTGTAGAGAAATCATGATTGCAAAAGCCAACGGCACTTTTTCCGCGGATGTAAAACTGCATTTGTACGTGGATGACGAAAAATTCGAAGTCGGCCAACTCGGTCCTGATTTTGCGATTTTCCGCGAACCTGTCCATTGTACGGAATGGCGACCAGCTAGCCACTAGATGGCACAAAGTACACAAAAGTTTGAAAGCTCGATTCAACAGATCATCCGGTTTGTGGCTTTTGTGATTTTTTGTGGCTAGGAAAAATGGTAAGGAAAAAAATCGCGAGCCTCACTGCGTTCGTTGGTTCTCTTCGGCCCAGTCCCTCGGTATCCGTCCCTCGGGACGAGCGAAAGGGGACGAAGCAGACGAAGCTCTTTTCTAGGGGCTTTCTATTGAAAAGCAACGCAGCATCTAAATTTCGTCGCGAGACCAGGACGAGACAAAGCGGCACCTCTGCTCACCGATTTGGAATGTGCATGAGTTGTTAACGATGATTTGTTTCATTCGGACCCACATTCCATTCGGAGCTCCCGCAGTTCGAGCGATCCAAGTACGAGTGGATTCCCTTGCGATACAAGCATGTTTGGACGCGAGAAACGGATCGTCCGGTATTCTCATCGCGCTCTCCGACCCTCGACCAATCCAATAGTCCCCGTCGATTAAAGTGAAACTGCTCGGGGCACTTGACGAGGCCAATAACGGATTAATAGAGGTTGTATCCGGAATGAAAGCCGACCGAGAAAGCTTTGCATAAGAATTGCCGGATGTTGATGTTGTCCCGGAATAGCTACCGTTTTCAATTCGAGCTAACATTTCGGCTCGCGCGTCTGCATCTAAAGGGACGCTATCTTGAAACTGAAAACGCTGGCCTCCAAGCAAAAATTCCGAACCATCCTTCAACTCGATCTTGCGCACGCGAACCCACAATCCGGTCTTGCTTTCCAAATCCCTAATAATCCAACGGTATTCCCCATTCTGCTTCTCAAGATCGATAGCCAAATGCCTATCGGAAACCATCGAGTCGTGTTGAATATTGACATCGCAATCCCTGCGTCCAACGGTAGTTGACGAACTCCTAATCCGGAACAATTCGCCCTCAACGGACCCATCGTCGAAAAGAGTCAGCCTGGCCATCGGTGGCCGGTGGGTTGGCCGATAGGGTTCTACGGGCGGTTCCGAATTTGAAAAATTGTTCACGCCTTGAGTTATTCCTTAGCTGGTTGTAGCAGAGCTATGCTGCCCGTTTCAGAACCGATCGCGATCCGTTTGCCAAGGTTGTCGATGCTAATTGAGGTTGGTGCCTCGGCTTTCGCCAATTCCCAGGATGCAAACAGGCTGCCTGCATCGAGGTCATAGACGGAGACTCGCAACCTATCGTCTATGGCTGCCAGAAATCGTCCATTGTTTGAACGCCCCATCACACGAATTGAGCCATACAATGTTTGCAATAAGTCCTCTAAAGGCTCCATACTCGGAAACTCAAAATACTGAACGGTACCGTCGGAGTGGAGCGCCGCAATTCGGTTGTCCTTTGAGTTGAATTGGGTCGCAACGATCGGTTTGGTGTTCGTCTTTGGCGAGTCTTGCTTCTCCGAACTCTCTTTTGAAATCTGTTTCCCATCCTTTGTGCGTATGGCCAACAAGTCCCCATTCCATAAACCAAATAGTGCGCAATCCAATTTTTGGGAGGCTGACAGAGATTCTACCGACGATTTGTCGATGCTAATGAGCGATGCAACGGGCGGCAGTATCTTGCCGGTTCTCAAATTCATTCGGGTGAAGCTTCCTTGTGGTGAAACCATAAAGAATTCATCTGAATCCGGAGAAAATGCAAAGTAGGAAATGTCAGGTTTTTCCTGTCCCATCGTCGTTAGATCGGATTTCCAAATGCTACGTCCTTCTTTGTTGACCAGTTGTGCAGTCAGGCCAGCACCGAACACTCGACCTACATGACAGGTGAACATCCCATTCGGAGCGGCCAGAAAATCGACTAACGTACCTTCGCTCGGAAGGCTTTGATTGTTTCCGTCTTTACTCCATAGACTTATCTGACTTATGGATTGGAGAGCATTTCCCATGGTTTTGCCGGGCAGTTGAATGGGTTTGCCAACGCGCTCCGCCGAAATCAATTTCCCATCGCTAAGGTGCGAAACTCGAATAACGGGACTGCTGTGACCGATTAGGCGTTGTTGGACAACGAACCGTTTCCCCAAGACAACTTCTTCACCTAGTATTTTTGGGTTCGCAAGGTTTTTTGAATTGTAAATGTCGAGAGGTGCAACGTTGGACCGGCTAGGCTCGCTGGGCATGTCCGTAGAGCCGGACGCCGACCCAATTATTGTTGAATTGGGGGGCGAATTTTCTTTTTGAGGAGCTACGTCGGCCGGACGCGTCGATGAGGACGGTTTTTCCAGAGCGGCTATTGATAGTCCGAGATTTAACTCAAGGATTTGGTTCGCAACAAGCTTTACTGTCTTTTGGAAGATCTCTTTCTCATTGCGGCGGGCCGACAATTTATAAGTCCCTGGACTCGCCGAAATGCTAGGCTGAGCTTCAGCCCGGGGACGTTCGAATCTTGCGGGGGCGTCATCAATGAAAACTTGCACGTCGGCCGGTATACTGGTAAGCACAATACTCGCCTGCCCCGGGTTTCGAATCATGCGACCAATATCGGTAATCCAATGTGGGCGAAACATCAGGATTCCAACAAGAGCGATGGGCGGGATCGAAAACATGACAACACTTAGGAGTGTGGCAAATTTGCTCTTTTCTTCCTTGTCTTTCCTCCTCGTTTTCTTCGGCGAATTCATCGGCGAAAAAACACTCAAATCTACCTTCGGATTTTGTGCTTCGCTCAAAAAAGCGAGCTGAGCTTTTTCGGCGATCGCAACCTTTTCGACGAGGGGAGCAATCTTCGACGAAGCCAAAGCAGCAATCAATTCAGCGGGACTTTGAAAGCGATCGTCCGGGTTCTTGGCCAACATTCGCGAAAGGATTTGCTCCGTTTCATACGGGACACCAAGCCTGAGAGAGTGGACCGGTGGAGGTGTACTGTTTTGGTGCGCGTTCATGATTGCCAACGGACTATCCGCTTCAAATGGCGATCTCCCCGTCAACAGGAAAAACCAAGTGCACCCCAAGCTGTAAATATCCGAACGAATATCTGCAAGCGATGGATTGATTGCTTGTTCAGGAGCCATGTAGTTCGGTGTGCCGATAATGGTCCCATCAATAGTAAGTTCAGAACTAGCCGCAGCCAATCCAGTCGTCTTGGCTAATCCAAAGTCGAGTATTCGGACACGAAACTCATCGCCTTCTTTAGACGCCAATACGTTTTGTGGCTTGATGTCCCGGTGGACCATATTCTGCTGATGTGCATGATCGAGCCCCATGGCGATCTGTTTAATAAACTCGCGTGCTCTATCAATGGGCAACGGGCCAACACGGTTGACCATCGAGGAGAGGCTTTCGCCTTTGACGTACTCCATAACGAGACCAATCATGCTCCCCTCTTCGATAGCGGTCAGGGTTTGGACCACATTCGGATGGTTTAGCTTCGCGGCGGATTGGATCTCTCGCTTGAACCGAACTCGGACATCTTCGCGGCTCAATAGATGAGAATGGATAACTTTCAGGACTTCCTTTCGCGCGGTAAGTTTGTGCTCAACCAAAAATACATTGCCCATTCCACCACGGCCAATCAAACTCAGAACTTTGTATTGGGCATGATCGCGCAATTCAATAGGGATCGAGACCGTTTGCTTATCGGGTTTCGGTTCGGTTTGCTTTGACGCAACATTCTTAGGCGATGACGATGGAACTGGTTCTGTCGATTTTGAAGGCTCAGTGTCGACGCTGTTACCGATTGAGTTCTCCATTCGAAACTCATCAACAACGCTTTGACAACGCTTGCAGTGGGAAACGTGTTGTTGGACAACGACCGTGTCTTCGGGAGCAAGCAAATTTTTGGCTAATCCACTTAGCGTTTCGTCTGACGGATGCTGCTGTGGAGCCTTCGAGGTATTTCTTGGCGAGTTCATAGCGGGCATTTTCCCTTATCAAGAATCAAGATTACTGATAGTATAGCGGTGATAAACCCCGTCGTCGACATTGCAGGCGCGCTACCGTTTCGGCGATTCGAATCCCGTTTATCCTAATGCCTGAAAACAATATCTCGATCCCATCGGTTCTCAATGGAACGAATCATCGGCAGTTGAGGTTTCATACGGCTGTCGACTCGGTCTCCTTGACCAGGGAAACGACTGAGAAGTTGAATGGGTTCAAAGTAACTGGGTCCGTCGTCGTTGATCAACTTGAGACGTTCAGCCAGAGAGATGTGAAAGATGCCTTTGGAAACATGCGGAAGGTACGGTTGCGCTCGCTCGTTTTCGACGGCATTCAATTTGCCGATATTCCAATTGAGATTTTCGACGCCGCATTGGGTCGACAAAAAATCAGCGTCATCGGTGGAGGCTTAATCAAACAGATGAACTTGGTTATAGACCCTGCTAAACATTGTCTTTACCTGTCACCCAATCGGCTGCTTGGAATGAAGAGCGATTGAGCGATTTTCGTAAACCATTGCATTGAACCTCGTTCAACACGGCGATGGCTGGTGGTTTGCCCCATTCGAAAAAAAGAACGATCGAAATGCCGAAGCACCCAAAGCGACACAGCATCTTTTCGACACAACAAAAGAGGACGAGCACAACAAAACGGGACGCAGCGCTGCGTCCCCTTATTTGCCGGTCGCAAGAGTGGCTGGCACGGCGATCGATGGTACCGGCAGTGCCGCCGCTAAGGGGGGCGAAGGTTGAGATTTTGGATACGGAACAATAAGTTGTTCAGCAAATGAGGCGAAAAATCCTTTTTTGCCAGGATTCTTCACTAGGCCTTTTCAAAAAGACCGAATACCCTAAAAATACGCAGTATTGTAACCACGCACAGAACTGGCAAAACATAAGTGTTAAGGTTTCGCTAATAAGTGCATACTCTAGCAGGCAGACTATAGGAGGATTTTTGTGGCGCGTTATACATTGACAATGCGATTGGTCCTTGAGGAGATCGCTCTGAATGGGCCAACATGGGGATACGAGATCCTCAAGGCTCTACAGGCAAAGGAAAAAAAGTTAGTAACCCTGATACCTCAACTTTGCATCAATCCATTCACCGTAACCCTTGGTGGTGTTTACGCCGCTTTGGATAGATTGGTGGAACTGAAACTGATCGACCGAACTGAGACGATTCAAAACGGTCGGAAAATAGACAAGTGCAGCCTCTCCCGCACTGGTCGCGATTTCCTACGAGCAAACGCATCCCTCACAACTCCTGCCTACAAACCCGCCTTGACTTAACTTAACCAACCCTTTTTGAGGAAACCATGTGGCTAAGCTTGTTAACGAATTTGATGCATTTCATTTCTTCTGTTTGGAAGCGTGTTCCATCCGATTCCAAGGGCAAGATTCGCCGACTTTTCCAAGACTACTTTGATCGCTTCGTTGAACGCGTGCACAATTCGCGCAGCGAAGCGGAAAAAACCGCGATAGAGGAACGCGCAAAAGAGCTGGATATTCCCATTTCTTTCAGTGTCATCGCCAACGCTATTGAGCGTCGCGTTGAGCGATTTTGGCAGCTAAA
The DNA here is from genome assembly GCA_945870455.1 of Pirellula staleyi DSM 6068. GTDB lineage: Bacteria > Planctomycetota > Planctomycetia > Pirellulales > Pirellulaceae > JBKCUI01. The sequence continues at coordinate 24,215 of CAMBSL010000039.1, forward strand.
TAGTGTTGGTGATCTCGCATTTGATTTAGTTTTGGTGTTGTGCGCAACATTTTCAACGGCTGCAGCTCAGAGCATTATCATCGGGTGGAACTTACCAGTTGTTTTTGAATGTTGCTTGATGGTTTGGTTTTTGGACATCTACCTGATCATTGCAACGTTGAATAGACCCGTTTGGGGCGGTTTACTGTGCATCTGGTCAGCAGTTCTTTTAGCTGTTTTTATTGACAGGATTTTTTTGCTAACGTGGATCCCGTCAACTCTGATCCAAGTAACAGTGTTTTGTCGTTGCATCAAGATTTGCGGGAAATTCAAGGCAATTCAGAGACTGCCGTTGATGTTTCTTTGCTCGTTGGGCATTGCCTTCGCGGCTGCGTCAATTGGCCAGGCGGCAATGCATTTCACTGACAATCGGGACTTGGTGTTGTTTCGACGGTGGTTAGTCGGGGATTTGCTGTCCCATCTAATCATTTTAGTAATCGTTGAAATTTGCCGACTACGCGGTGTCCCATGTCCTTCGCTTCGTTGGAATTTCAATGAAGATATAACTTCGTCGGGGAAGTCACTCGATGGTGGTACTTCAGAAGATAGTACGCTCAACAGAATTAAAGTCTAAAATGAGTTTCGCGACCGATACGACATCCGATGCGACTAGCCAACGATCGATCTGTTCGCGGTCATCTTGGCATGGCAGTCGCCAGTCTGAGAGCTGGCCGCAGCTGCTCGACAGTCAAGCTGCAGCGGCAATCATTTGAGGTGACATGCCATTTTACCCATGGGAACTATCGTTACCGGATTGACTTTTTCATCGATTTCGAAAAGCAAAAAGGGGACGCAGGGACGAAGCTCAAATCGCGTCGATTGAATGTGCCATGGAATACACTACATCAATGCCACGACGACGGTTTGCCCCGCAATACTTGTCTTCATGTTTTGAATCGCGCAGGTCGATTTAAGACTTTCCCTATCGAAGACGACTCGCATCTTCTGGCGGTCTCACCTTCTCGTTCCGCTGCGTTGAGCGCCCATTGTTGATCTCTCAGCGCCTTTTCTCGTACGTCAACTAACTGTTGGCAAGATCTGAATCTACGAAGAGCGGTCGCGAAGACGCTTTTGCAAGTGCGCAGCCATCGATTCCAATTCCTCGGTGGATCGACTACTTAGAATACTTTCGGACGTTACTGAATCACCAAGAAGCCCTTCATAAATCTGGATACTTGCCTTGAGCTTACCTCGCTGATCGCCGCGTTGCTCGCCTATTTCAATTCCCTCTTGTCGTCCCTCTTGTCGTCCCTCCTGTCGCGCGTCGATCAAATTGGACTGGATGTCCAGACTGGCTTTTTCTCTCGCATCGACCATTTGCTTTTCCTCCGTTATCTCTCGAATCGCGTTCAACTCGCCTGTCGCACGCAGAAACTCCAAGCCAGGAAGTAGTTCCTGCAACTCCTCGACCGTATGTTCACTCGAGTTCTTGATCCAATACGCCCACTGCTCCAGGACGCTTGCACTGCGTACATCGCTTAGAGCCCCATTGTACTTCGCAAGTTCGACCGTGTGAATCTCGATCGATTCTTCCAATACTCGCCCGCTCTCGTGATCCACCAGCCGAAACTGGTGATGAAGCTGATCGTCGTCCCACAAATTACGCATTAGCAAACAGATCGAATAAGTCGCTTTGAGGTCGCTATACCCTTGGCCAGCTCGGAGCTGATCCGCGTAAGCTTCGCAAGCATAAAACACGGCCCGCTTGGCAAAGCTCGATTGAACCACAATTTGGATTTCAACAATCAAAACACGACCTAGCTGGTCGGTCGCCTTAACGTCCACGCAGACCAGCTTGTCGGTCTCGAAGTCTTTAATTCCGAACGGATTGAGGTACTCGACGGAAACAATAGGATGGGGAAACCGTAGTACAGCGTTGAGCAGGCTGATCAGGCAAATCTCATTTCCAGGTTTGCCGAAAATCTTGCGAAACGCAAAATCAATCCAGGCTCGAATCCCAATCTTCATCGACATCAATTATCCATCTAGCAAGCAATGTCCTATCCTGAAAATCATGAAATCGTAGTTTAGCAGAATGACGCGAATCGCGTTGAGGGCAGGCTGCTGCGTAGAGTTTTTTCAATCCGAACTTGATGTTTGTCATTGGTAAACGCCTCGATGATTCCAAGGCGACGCATCACAATGAACGAAACTTGATCAACGATTCCAGCTTGGCTTGTATCGCCAGTTGAGTAAGTCTTCCATGCCTCATCCCAATCACCTACGGTAGGAAAGATTACTTCGTTACGTTGTTCGAGGTAGTCTCTTAATAGGTAGGGTTGCTGTCGATAGGTTCGGCGGGCAGCAGTATTTCCGCACTCAAGGAGGATGTAGCTAGTCGTAATCAAGGAGTGGCGTTTTGATTTGATCAAGTCGAAGGCGGCGAGCGCCGCTTCATGCCATTGATCAGCACGATTCCACATCGCGACAAGGCCGACAGTGTCTAAGAAAATAGCAGTCATTCTGGATGCTCGTTGTGATTGGCCGCATCGTCTGGATGGCCGCCGTCGAAGCTCGTGGTCAAGATGGAATAGACGTCGTCCAACGTCGGACGTTCGGAATCCTCCTTAACAGAGCGGACTTCGAATTCCACCTCGCAATGGTCAGGTAGGTCGACGGCTTCGATTGGACGAAATACGCCGTTCTCGTAAATCGCATGGATAGTTTTCGTCATGTTGATTGACCCTTGGATTGTTTATGATGCAGAGCTCACTTCCACAATCGGGTCACGCCGTACGGATCGAACGATTTATCCGCACTTAAAAGTGGGATGCCTTCCATGAGCGCTTGCGCTGCCAGTAGTCGGTCGAACGGGTCACGATGGTGCCATGGCAATCCGGCGTGCCGCTCAGCGTGGTCGAGCGTAATCGGCAATGCTATCAGCCCGAGATCGGCGATTGCCTTGTCCATCCACTGGCGATACGGCAAGGATAACGGCAGTTTTTTCAATCCGAACTTGATTGCCATTTCCCAAATCGTAGCCGCACTGATGAGTCGGTCATGTGACGGATCTTGAATCAATTGTTGGGCTAGAAAAGATAGTTGTGTTGGGTCGTCCGCTGCCCATATTACGGTGTGCGAATCGAGCAGCAGTCTCATTCCACATATTCCTTAAAATCCTCGAGAGGATCATCGAATTGTTCCATGGACAAGACAGTTCCCCGCAACGTGCCCAAGCGAGGAATTTTTCGGGGGGCCACCTGCGGGGCTGTCGGCACCAGGCGCGCTACTGGCTGGTTGTTTTCCGTAATCACCACTTCATCGCCTGGTGCCAGCCGATGGATGATCTCCTCCAGTTGGGCTTGGGCCTCCTGGATCGTTAAGGTTGTCATGTTCGGTTCTCCTTTCGTGCTTACTATACTATGCATTGTCTCAAAAGTCCTAGCCAATGCTGCTGCGGGACACAAGGCAGCGTGAATATCGTGCTCTGCGACGCGTCTAATATTCGAATCCATCGCACTCTTCAGAACAAATCCAGTCAGAAGCGAATTCAAACGGGTAATCAAATGTTGCTTTTCGAGACTCTAAGTCCCCAAGTTTCTGCGTCCCAGGATTGCGTGCAGACGCCGCAGGTTGTGAGTGTTGTGCATGACCTGCCGAACGAAGGATCGCTTCGCCCCATTTGCCCTTTGCTTGCACAATCTTGACCGATACCTCGACCTCTTGGCATCGGCAACTCAAGCTCCTCATCGAGCTCGATCGTCTTGCCGTGGACTATCCCATGAATTGTCTTGTTCATTGTAACGTCTCCTTGAATCGCGCTCGGGTCATGTTTATGAATATCATCACTATTCTACTCGCCGAAACGGATGCCTTACGATTCCGGCTACCAAGGAGCAAACCACTGCGACCCTGCCCTGTTATGCAAGCATCTTTTGCCAGGTATCTTTGGCGACTTGCAAGGCTTCCGGGAGCTTTTCCGGATGCTTCCCACCCGCTTGCGCCAGATCGGGCTTTCCTCCTCCGCCACCACCCACCGTCACCGCCACGGGTGTGATCCATTTTCCTGCGCTGAAGCCTCTTTCCACCAGCGATTGACTTATGCCCGCGATCAGCGTGACTTTGTCGTCCATCGAGTTGGCTAACAGGATCGCGATTGGGTCGGCCGAACGCTTGCGAATTTGATCGATCCACTGCCGCATCATGCCCGGATTCGCGTGCGGTGTCTCAGCCACAATCATCTGAGTACCCGAAACAGTTTGAGCCATCCCCATCAAGTCATCGATCGACATGCTCCCGCTCGACGCGATCTGCTGCATCTGCTGATGCAATTGCAACTGCTCCGCTAACATCGTTTCAAGCCTGACCGGCACTTCTTCGAAAGAAACATTCAATGCCCGCGCCGCCAACTTGAAAGCCGCTCGTGTACTGCCGTAGGCTTCAAGCTTTGGAACGCTTTTTCCCGTGGCAATGAGAGCGGGAATCGCTTCGTTGCCACTCCCGCCGACAAGCTTCTTCAACTTGCGAACAGCCGTAACCAACTCCATGGTTTTCTCGCCCAATAGTGCGATCGGGCAACCAAGCAACTTCGCCACTTGCATGGCCAACGTCTCGACCTTTTGACGCTGGTCAACAGCTCGTTTGCCGGTAAGTGCCGTGATCCGCCTTGTACCAGAGGAAACGCTTTCTTCTGAAAGAATTTCAATCATGCCAACATCCTTTGTGTTGGTTAGATGAATACCGCCGCAGAGTTCTTTTGAAAAACCGCCCATGCTAACCATTCGCACAGGGTCCGGGTACTTTTCACCAAAGAGCATCATCGCGCCTGCTTCCCGAGCGGTTGCGAGCGGAACCAATTTCCAATCGACGGGTGCTTCCTCGAGAATGCGTTCGTTCGTTATCGATTCTACTTGCTTGAGTTGCTCGTCACTCAGTGGCTCTTGATTGCTGAAGTCAAATCGAAGCCAATCTGCATCGACCTTGCTCCCCTGCTGTTGCGCGTGACCGCCAACGACCGTTTGCAGAGCATGGTGCAAAATATGGGTCGCCGAGTGAGCCCGGCGAATGGCATCGCGACGGTTGCTATCGACTTTGGCCGAAACCATGTCTCCTTCTTTGAATTCGCCCGAGGTCATCTTGCCATGATGGATGATTAACTCGCCGCTGCGTTGCGTGTCCGAAACCTCGAACTCCCCTTTCGATGTGATGAGTTTTCCAGAATCGCCAACTTGGCCGCCGCTCTCGCCGTAGAATGACGTTCGGTCGAGAACGATCCGAGTCATCTCGGTTGGGGTGGCTGAGGAGATGACACCAACCAATCGATCGTCTTTGGGTTTGCCAATGATAAGGCCCTTGATTTGCGCCTCGACCTCGGTTTTGTCGTAGCCAAGAAACTCGCAATGTTGCAATGCTTCTTTGAGTGTTTCGATTGGGCCGGTTTCAAAGAGCTCTTTTCCGCCGCCGCCGCTGACTTCGCCGTGTTCGCCCATCGCGGCTCGATAGCCGTCCCAGTCAAAGCCGTAGTTCTTTTCGGCAGCGATCTGCTGAAACATCTCAGGTGGAACGCCATACGTTTGGTACAAGCTGGCTGCTTCACGGCCATCAACCATGACACGGCCCGACGATTGCATTTCGCCAAACACGCGACCAATGCGATCCAACCCCGAATCAATGGTTGCAAAGAAGTCCGACTCTTCGCGTTTCATGACTTGAGCCACGCGTTCGCTTGTTTGCGTAAGCTCTGGGTAGACCGCCTTCATCATCTGAGCCACGATGGGAACAAGCTGGTGCATAAACGGCTCGCGCAAGCCCATTTGGTGACCGTCGAGGACAGCCCGTCGCAGCAATCGCTTAATGACGTAGCGAGCTTTCTTGGGCCCTGGATAGACATTTTCATGGATCGCAAAGGTACATGCCCGCACATGGTCGGTGATGCGGCGCAAGCGTCGACCATTGTCGCTTTCGTATTGATAGTTGACTCCACAAACTTCCGCTGCTGCATTGACAATCGGCATCAAAATGTCGATGTGGAAATTCGTCGTCACGTTTTGAAGAACACTTGCAGTACGTTCCATGCCCATACCGGTATCGATGTTCTTGCTCGGCAATGGGCGCAAGTTATCGGGTGGATTCCCAACGCGATTAAACTGGGTGAACACCAAATTCCAAATTTCGACGGTTTTACCTGAATCGAGCGTGTAATAAATTTCGCTACAGGGGCCGCACACGCCGTCTGGACCTTGGCTAGGGGCGGATGCGGGCCAAAAGTTTTCGTCTTCCTCCATTCGGCTGATTCGACTGATGGGTAGCCCGATACTCTCGTTCCAAAGCTTGAACGCTTCGTCGTCGTCTTTATACACGGTGACCGTCAAGCGATCCGGTTCGATGCCAAGCCATTTTTTGTCCGTCAAAAACTCCCAAGCCCATGCGACGGCTTCTTTCTTGAAGTAGTCGCCGAAGCTGAAATTGCCAAGCATTTCAAAGAAAGTGTGGTGGTACGACGTGCGACCAACATTGTCGATGTCGCCCGTTCGCAAGCATTTCTGGCAAGTCGTCGCCCTGGTAAAATCGAGTTTTACCTTGCCGAGAAAGTGGTCTTTGAACTGGTTCATGCCTGCCGGAGTAAACAATACGGACGGGTCCCAAGTCGGAACAAGTACGTCGCTGGCCTGTCGATGGTGGCCTTTGGATTCGAAGAACGACAGATATTTTTCGCGTAACTCGTCCGTTTTCATTGTGTGAAACTTAGAATGTTGGATGAAATCTTGGAATGGAGCGACTGCAAGGGATTCGTGGTTTCGCGAAGCCTACAGAACTGCCGATGCCATGAATTTACCAATAGACTCGTTTTTCGCGTAGCCCAGCTTGGCTACTTGCGGCCGAGTATCCGATCCATCGAATCGGAGGTTTGCCACACGAGCGCTTCGGGATAATGAATATAAGGGTGGAAATATTCGAAGGTTAGAAAACCGTCGTACCCGATCTTGTCCAACTCCTCGGTGACGGCTGGCCAATTGGTAGTGCCGTCCAAAAGAGGACGAAACGTTTCGAGAGAGTAGTCCGTCCCTTTCTTAGTGAATTCCTTGAGATGAACGTTCTTCGTTCGCTTGCCAAGTATTTTCACCCAATGCTCAGCATGCTGAAACATCGAGATATTGCCGGTGTCAAAATGAACCCGAACGAATGGGCTAGCAAAACTATCAACGAAGCTGTTTATCTCCATCGGCGTCATCAAGTAGCCGTTGAAGAAAATGTTTTCGATGTTGAGGTAGATCTTCCACTTTTCGGCATCGCGAACCAATTTGCCAATCGCTTGCTTGGCTCGTTCGTCGCAAACGTCGTTCGCCACCGGCTCATGGTCGTCTCGCCAAGGGATATGGACGGCGCCTGGAACAACCAAGACATTCTCGACCCCCATATCAAAAGCGGCTCGTCCGATATTGCCCGCAAGCTCAAGCCCACGATCGCGTTTGACGGGATCGTTGGAGGAGAGCGGGTAGGGCCAAAAGAGGAAGGAGCACAGTCCACTGATTTCAATGCCGATATCGTCGGCCATCTTGCGAACGGCAGCGCAGTCCTTCGAAGTCGCTTTTGGCGAAAGGTCATTGTCTAAATCGTAGTTCAATTCAATGCCGTCAAAACCAGCATCTTTCGCGAGCTGCATGCACTCACGCAAGTTCATGCGTTGCGGATAGGGGAACGCCCAAAGATTGATCGATTTCTTCATCGAGTAACGCTTTGGTGAGCTACGCCTTGCGTCAGGCTGCAGCGTTGTTGCAGCTTGGGCGGGCTCAAAGGACATGGCCGAAAGGCCGATACCGGCAATCGTAGCGGCCAACGCTTCGCGGCGGTGCATTGCAAGGTCGCTAGAGGATGGGGATTTCATGGGATTGTCTCGCATTTTTGCGTTAATAAGACTTAGCGAAAATCGCTTGTGTGGCAGTGGGCTTGCCAGTAAAGAAACAAACGCCTTCACCTGAGGGCGCATCTAGCGGAATGCAGCGAATCGTGACTTTCAATTCGTCGAGCAGTCCTTGCACTTCTGCTTCGCTGGCAAACCAGCATTTGGCGAATCCACCACCCGTCGACTGACCTTGCTCATCGTCCGG
>CAMBSL010000040.1 GCA_945870455.1 Pirellula staleyi DSM 6068
ATGAAAATCTTAAGGCCCTCGGGTTTGGACGATCCATTGTAGGTGATAGCTACGTGTTGCCAGCGAGTCGATGTCAGCTTCGTTTTCGACATCGCTTTGAGAGCATTTTCCGGCCAGTTGTGAATGAAGTGCATTCCTACGGTCCCTCCCTCCGTCCAAACATCCCAACCGCGATGTGAGTCGGCTTCGTTCATGCGCGCGATCAAAGATCCAGCTTGGGCGTCCGAACCGGGCTTTACCCAGAGTGCGACTGAAAATGCTTGGTCTCGCTCGAAATCGCCGACGGGCAAGGATGGAAAAGACTGACTTACCTGCCAAGCTGAATCGGAAACGTGTCCGGCTGCCAGCGTTGCAGGGGTATCCAAGGGAATTTGGCTCCATTGATTTTGATGAATTGCCGTAGTCCACTTGGTGTCCGAGCCCGCCAAAGGAATGTGCGTTTCAAGCGAATCTTTCGCTGGCAAAGTCTGCCACGCGAGCCTTTCACGCTCTTCGGGTTTGGCGAGCATAGCATCGAATGGGAGCCGAGCAACCTCTCGACGAGCCTTGACCGCAGCGTTGGCTTGACTAATCAACGCATCGAGTTCGAAGAAACGCATTCGATCTTCGTTGCGAGGAACAGAAATGATGGGCGGAGTGTCTTTGATGTTTCCGTCCATGGCCGCTTGGCTGGTGTTGTTGAAGAACGCCGCAAGCTGATAGAACTCTTGTTGACTGATCGGATCGAATTTGTGATCGTGGCATACTGCACAACCCACGGTGAGCCCTAGCCAGACTTGGCCAGTGGTTTCGACTCGGTCACGCGTGTACAAAACTTTGTACTCTTCCGCTATCGATCCTCCTTCGTTGGTGGTGATGTTGCAGCGATTGAAACCGGTCGCGATGTTTTGATCGATATCGGCGTTGGGGAGCAAGTCACCGGCCAGTTGTTCGATAGTAAATTGATCGAAGGGCATGTTGCGATTGAATGCATTGACGACCCACTCGCGGTACGACCACATTTCGCGGAAGTTATCGAAATGGATGCCGTGCGTGTCTGCGTAGCGAGCATAGTCGAGCCAATAGCGACCACGATGTTCGCCCCATTCCGGTCGTTTGAACAATGCGTCGACGTAGTTTTCGTAACGATCGGGCGAACTATCCGACAGAACTTGTTCAACCTCCTCGGGTGTCGGCGGCAGGCCGGTCAAGTCAAGGCACACACGCCGAACGAGCGAGCGGAGTTCAGCCTCTGGAGACGGCTCAATTCCTTGCCGTTCTAACTCTGCAAGGGTGAAGCGGTCGATTGCATTTCGGATCCATGACCCGTTTCTTACTTGCGGAAGTTCGGGTTTGGTGGGTGGCAGGAACGACCAGTGACCTTGATACTCGGCCCCTTCCGAAATCCAAGTTTTGAGAAGTTCTTTTTGTTTTGCGGTTAGGGACTTATGGGAGGCGGGCGTAGGCATGATCGAGTCAGGATCGGTCGAAAAAATGCGACGGATCATTTCGCTCTCATCCGGTTTGCCTGCCACGATTGCCCCTTTTGCAACCGCTTCGTCGCGTTGGTCTAACCGGAGTTCAGCCGCTCGTTTCGTAGCGTCCAGACCATGGCAAGCGAAACAGTTCTCGGAAAGAATGGGGCGAATATCGCGGTTGTATTGAATCGTTCCGCCTGCCTGAATCGAGGTGACCCAGTTGCAAAACAACGAAAAACCGACAACGGTAGCGAAAAGAAAACGGCGGGATACGAACATCGGAACCATAAATCTTGGAGAAATTCAGAGGCTTTGAGGGGAATTGAGGCGGGAGCGACTTGTTCAGACGCTACGACTCATTTTAACGTGAATCCTCGGAAAGCAAGATGGATTCGTTCCTATCGCTAACTTTTATCGATTACGGAGTTCGGTGAGAATGCTCGAATTGCCGCAACCGCATCTTCTGCTCGCATGCGATAAGTGAGTCGCGTTTCAGGATTCACGCAATATTTTGATAGTATTGCATTCCCCATGCTTGCTAATCCTCGAAATCGTTTTTTCGTGATGTTTTGGTAGCCTTCACGGCTCAGCCGATCGACGTTGGCGACCGCTTGCTCATCGGTCTCCGCACAGAGAATGTCCGTCAGATGGGTGGCGTTGATCTCGAACATTGGGGGGCGCACCAAGAGGATGCGACCCGAGTCTAGCAATGGCCGCATCCACCGATAAAAGAACATGAGTACCAACATGCTGCAGTGGATGCCATCCGCATCCGGATCGAAAATCAATACGATATGTTGGTAACGAGCTTGATCCAAGCAAAACGTGTCGTCCCATCCAGCACCGATCGCTTGAATGATGGCAGAGTAGAATTCGTTACTCGCGACTTTGGCTCGATTCGCCTTCCACGCATTCAGCGGTTTGCCTTGAATTGGCAGGACCGCTTGATAGCTTGAATCTCTCGTAATACCGACAGCCGTAGAAGCCGAGTCCCCCTCTACGATCATCAACTCCGCAGCGACACCGAGTGGATGAAATTGGCAATCTAACAGTTTGATTGGGAGTGGTGGAAACATAGCGTAGTGACATTCGCCTTTGCAAATTTCTAAGAAGGCTCGATGAGGGCGACCAAAAGTTCTCGCATGGCCGATACGTCATCGAATCGAGACTGATTCAAAAGTATGGACTGCAGATTGTTGAGAATACGAGCCAACCACTGGCGATTCGTGCACGGTCTCAAAAGTTGGTCAGCTACGGAGATATCGGCACCACTGACTCCAGAAACGAGTTCAATCGCTTCGCGAACGGTCAGAATTCGCCCTCCATGAAAAGCGTCCACGATCATCGACTCCGTTGACGAAACGTGCACTCTTGCAAGAAAGTGCCCAGGACTGTTGATTCCATCCACGCGCAGACCGACTTTGTTCGCGACCAGCTTGTAGATTAACGACAGGGTAATTGGAATGCCGAATCGAGTTTCCAAGACGACGGGAAGCAAACTATTTTCGAGGTCGTAGTAATTCGCAGAATTGCCTTCAAATCCATTCGTATCGAAAAGGACGTCGTGAACGTGTGCCAATAGCGTTTCATTCGACTTATGAGTCACTCGGTCCAAAACCGAATCCGCCAAAGCATCGATGTTCCACGAAACAGACTCGCAACGCGGTCCATCTAAAAAATGCCGAGAGATCGCGATGGCACCATTGAGAAGTGATTCGTTGGTTTCAAGCGAGTTCAAGCATTCTAAGAACTGTTCGAAAGCCTGGAGGTTGCAGAAATGAGGAAGTTGCGGAGGCATTTTCGATCTGCTCGGTAAAGATTCAGCACAATCGCGATCCATTTGAATGTCGCTCATTCCGAACTATACATGCAAAACTCGCCGTGGTCGGCAATCTTTCCGCAACGAGAACAATTTATCCGAGCAGGCAAAGCTACAGGCGTTTTCTACGACGCGAAGCGACAAGGCGACACTGCTGTGCTGTACTATTAACGACCGACCGCGTTTAAGTAAAAGTTACGCCGCGCTTTTCGGCTAGGAGTCGCATCACGGCTTCAAAATAGGGAAAAGGAATCTTGGGGTTGCGTTTCTTCGACCAGACAAAGACAACGTTCACCATGGCCCGAGATATTTCGCCGCTATCGACTTTCGCAATAACTTTATCAAGAAATGCTTGCTGTTCGGGCAGGAAAGTTCTAAGCCCATAATAGAGCTGATCCTTTAACTCGACTTGATTGAAGGACATCATGTTTTCGGCTTCGTTGAAATCGGAGTTTTGTGCCTGAACCGACTCAATTGCGGGTGATGCCAATGCGAAAACAACCCCGCTGAGACCACTGAATAGAATTCGCTTCGAGTAACGCATTGTGATTCCCTTGATAATATGGCCGTAGTCTGGTCAATCGCCGACAATCTTGGGATAATACTAGTTTCGACCTTTTCACATCAAGGTAATTCGGGAAGGCTGTGCGATTTGGGGAACCCCGACGGAAGAAACTTTAACTGGCCAGATTCCGGTCGATTGGCTGGCGTCGACTACGGCACCGTCCGTATCGGTATCGCTCTTTGCGACCCGAGCAGGACATGGACAAGCCCCTTGGAGACCTACACGCGACGCAATCCAGTCCTCGATGAAAAATACTTTGAGAGAATTGCCAAGGAAAACCAGATCTTGGGTTGGGTGGTCGGTTTGCCGATCCATTGCGACGGGCGAGAGAGTCAAAAGTCTGGGGAAGCACGAGAATTTGCACTTTGGCTCAACCATATTACCGATCTTCCCGTCCGTTTCGTGGATGAACGTTACACGACGGCCCTTGCAAATCGCATGTTGCGAGACTCCGACATGACTTACAAGCAGCGCAAGAAACAAGTTGATAAGATAGCGGCTCACTTTATCCTGGAAACCTATCTAGAATCTGCCAAACAACCTTCGTTCCAGCCCTTGCCGCTGGAGGACTAGTCTATGAACCCCAAGCATTCGTCTAACTCTTGTAACACCGACACGTCTCGCCGATCGCCACCCACTGGTTCCTCGGCTCTGCCACCAACTGGTACCAAGATGCTTTCAACTGGTTTCAAGGCTCTGCCTTGGAACCCACTGAGTTGCGGGCCCCGCCTGCCGTTCCACCCAATGTTCGCATTTCGCGTGTTTGGTCTGATCGTAATGGTGACAGGTTGGGCACTCGGTTCCATCGCAACAGCTCAAGAAAAACAAGATGCCGATAAATCCTCCAAGGCGAGTGAGCCTCGTGGTTTGACCAAATACATGGGACGCCGGATCGCGTCGCCGATGGGCTATCAGCATATGGATTGGCTTAGTCGTCCAGAGAGGATTCAAGAAGAGAATCCACAGGAAATGCTCGACCAGTTAAAGCTCAAAGACGGGATGGTTGTTTGCGATCTTGGCTCCGGCGATGGCTATCACACTCTGCAAATGGCACCGAAAGTAGGCCCAACCGGCAAAGTCGTTGCCGTAGACATTCAACCTCAAATGCTGCAAGAGTTGTCACGACGTATGGCTGCCAACAAAATCGTAAACATCGACACTATATTGGGTGATCTCTGGGATCCGAAATTGCAAGCGGAGTCGATCGACTTGGTCTTGATGGTCGACGTCTATCACGAGTTTTCACACCCCGTACAAATGTTATCGGCCATTCGCAAAGCACTTAAGCCGACTGGCCGAATTGCACTCGTCGAGTTTCGTGCCGAAGATCCAACGGTCTTGATTCGCCCAGAGCACAAAATGAGCAAAGTGCAAATTCTGAAAGAGTACCAAGACAACGGATTCCGAGTTGCCAGCGAGTATGACAAACTGCCATGGCAACACTTGATGTTTATGGAAAAAGACGACACGAAGTAGCTAGCTCAAACTACATGCTCCGCCAATTCGCCATCACGATCGCTTACGACGGGACTCGCTACGGAGGCTGGCAAATCCAACCGAACGCTCCAACCATCCAGCAAGTTCTGGTCAAGGCCATCTCGAAAGCAACTTCGGAGCAAGTGCATGTTCAGGGGAGCGGACGAACCGATGCGGGCGTTCACGCTATTGGGCAAGTCGGCTCATTCAAGCTTCATAACTGGAATCCACCACCCGATCCACTTGTTCCGGCCATCAATTGCTTCCTGCCATCCGATGTTATCATCAGGGAGTGCCGAGAAGTAGTGACCACGTTTGACCCTATTCGTCATGCCAAGAGCAAGCGGTATCGTTACACCATTCGCAATTCGCCTGTTCCGGATCCCATGAGCCATCTCTATCATTGGTGGATTCGGAAGCCGATCGACATCGAAGCCATGCGGACGGCAGCCGAGTCGCTGATCGGCACTCACGATTTCAAGTCGTTCGAAACGCAAGGCTCACCGCGAAGAAGCACGACGCGAACCGTTTATGATATCTCCATCTCACCGAAGGATTCGATGGATGGAACGGATCTTTGGATCGAGATCGAGGCGGATGGGTTCCTCTACAACATGGTACGAAACATTGTAGGAGCGCTCTGGACCATAGGATCCGGGCGGTACGGTCCACGTCGGATGAAGACGTTTCTCGAGTCGAAACAGCGAGACACGTCGGACTTCACCGCTCCGCCAAAAGGATTGTGTTTGCTCAAGGTGAACTATCCCAATCAGGTTTTTCTCTAGCTGGAAAAGCACCTCGAAACCCATGAATCGTTGTGGTAAGCGTTCAGGGGGACTAGAACTACTTCCGGAGAGTTACTCGCTTTCCTCCATTGGCTGCTTTGTAGATGCTCGTAATGAGCTCGACGCTCTTCCGGCCTTCGTTGCCATCGATCGAACAGGGTAGTTTCTTTTTGATTCCAGACAAGAAATCCGCAAAGAGATCTCGGTGAGCTTTATGTCCGATGGCAGTTGGGTCAGCCGCCCCTCCACCTGTTACGTTACCTTGCATTTGATCCAGTATTTTGGCATCCGACTTAATCGGCTTCGCAAACGACCATTGTTTAATCGCTTCTTCTTCCAATGTAGCGGAACCCATTGAGCCCGCGATTTCGATTCGTTTGAGCGACCCTGGAAACGCGGCTGTGGATGCTTCGATGGTCCCCAACGCACCTGATTCAAATTCTAGAATTGCGGTAGCAGCGTCCTCCACTTCGATTCGTTCGTGAGCTCGCAGCGCCGTCATTGCCGATACCGACTTGACCGGCCCCATCAGCCACAATAGCAAGTCGACACTGTGAATCGCTTGGTTCATTAGGGCTCCACCGCCGTCGAGTTGCCATGTGCCACGCCATTTGCCGCTATCATAGTATGCTTGTGTGCGAAACCACTTTACATAGGCGGCTGCTAGGGAAATGGTTCCAAAACGCTCTTGTTCGACTGCATTCTTGAGCAGTTGCGCCGATCGATGGAAACGCGATGGGAAGATCGTGCCGAGCTGCACTCCCGCCCGATCGCATGCCGCGATCAGTCGGTCGCAGCGAGCAGTCGTGACCTCAAGCGGTTTTTCGACCAGAACGTGCTTACCTGCCTTGGCGGCGGCCACTCCGGGTTCTAGATGCGCACCACTCGGGGTGCAAATGGTGACTATATCCACCTTTGGATGGGCGAGCATCTTCGTCAAGTCGTCGAAGCCTGTGCCTCCAAACTCTTTGGCAAACTCATTTGCCTTGTCCAGCGAGCGGCTATGGCACGCGACCAATGTCGAGCCTTTCAATTCAGCAATGGCTCGTGCGTGGAATTTGGCAATCATGCCGCAACCGATAATGGCCCAACCTGTCATAAAACTTTGCTTTCTGGAGATGGATGAAACGGGTGGTTAAATTGTACATGAGGGTTTACTCTATTTCGACGACCTAAATTCCTGACAACGCAATAGTCTCCCGCATCCATCCACCATGACATTGAAAATCCCCACTCCGCTGGAATCAACGAATGACTGCGTGCAGTTCTGGGGCTGGGACGAACACTCTGCACTGCCGGTTTCGGCTTACGTTCATATCCCATTTTGCCGTCATCGGTGCGGATATTGCAATTTCTCGCTCCTTGCCAATCGCGATGACCTTATTGATCGATTTCTCAACGCGCTGGAGGTCGAGCTGTCAAAACTCGAAATCCCAAGACAAGTAGAAACTCTTTTTCTAGGTGGCGGCACCCCTTCGATTCTGCCTCAGGATCGGATGGATCGGTTATTAACCTTGCTCAATCACTGGTTGCCGCTGTCCTCGCAAGGTGAATGGACCATCGAAGCCAATCCGCTCGACATTTCGGATTCCTTTTGCGAGCACATCTGCTCACGCGGAATCAATCGCATCAGCATCGGAGGGCAATCTTTTCAACCGACCAAACTGCTTCGACTTGAACGGGACCATTCTCCGGAAGAACTCATTGAATCGGTGGAGCGTTCACACAAGTTTTTTAGCTCGGTATCGCTTGATTTGATCTTCGGAGCTCCCAACGAAACGTTTTCAGGTTGGCAAACCGACCTTAAGACCGCGATCGAATTAGGCGTTCATCACCTTTCCACTTACGGCTTAACCTTTGAAAAGGGTTCTCGCTTTTGGGGAATGCGAGAACGCCACGAGATTGAATCCATTCCCGAAGAGCTCGAACTGGCTATGTATGAGGAAGCCATCGATCGATTGAGCCGTGCCGGCTTAGAACATTACGAGATCTCCAATTTTGCAAAGCCATCGCATCGTTGCCGGCACAATCAAAGCTATTGGCTCGGAGAGTCATGGTGGGCATTCGGCCCGAGCGCAGCGCGCTTTGTTGGAGGGACTCGAAGTGTCAATCACCGTAGCACATTGGAATACATTCGCAGAATCGAACAAAATAGATCTACAATCCATGAGATGGAGAAACTTTCGAACGAACAGCGTGTTCGCGAGAAATTCGTCTTTGGAATGCGTCAAATGGAGGGAGTCAACTGGACAGCCATGCGATTGGAAGCGGAGCCTAGCGTGGCGACTGCGATCGACGCCGCGATCGAAAAACATATCGCTGGCGGCTGGATGATTCGAGACAGAGAACGGATTCGTCTTACCCGCGCTGGCTTGTTTGTGAGCGATGCATTATGGGGTGACTACTTATGACTCCCTTCGAATTGCAGAACGTTAAGGCATATGAAGTTTGGTGCGACGTCGGTGGTACCTTTACGGATTGCTTTGTTAACCAACCCGATGGATCACGCCGCTGTACCAAAGTTTTGAGCAGTGGGCTTGTCAAAGGAACGGTTTCGCATTGGATCGATCAGAACACCTTCATCGATCCCTTGCGCAAGAACGACCCAACGGATTTTTGGATCGGGGCCAACGTGATTTGGATCGATCCTCTCGGCGAACCTTTCGCCTCGCAAAAGTGCCTTGGTTTCGATCCAACCGACGGCCGAATTCAATTGTCGGAAACCCATGCAGTGGCGTCTGAACTCGGGAAACCGGTGCTGAGCGGAACGCTCGATCGAGTCCAGTGCGTGCGATATGAACTCGATTGTGGACTAGAGGCCCCCGTATTGGCGGCACGATTGATTCTGGGCTTAAACTCAACACAACCATTACCGCCATTGCAAGTTCGGCTTGGAACAACGCGAGGTACGAATGCGCTGCTGACTCGTACTGGCCGACCGTGTGCTTTGGTAACAACGCGTGGCTTTGGTGACTTGCTACGTATTGGTTATCAGGAACGGCCCGACTTGTTTGCGTTAAACGTCCGCAAACGAACGCCGCTTCACGCGAGTGTTGTTGAAATCGACGAACGCTTGGATGCAAATGGTTCCGTTCTAGTACCGTTGGATGTTGAGCAAGCCGAAAACGAACTCCGCAACCTGTTTGCTACCGGCATTCATTCTATCGCCGTTTGCTTGCTGCACTCCTATTGCAATCCCGTTCATGAATCGATGATCGAGCAAATCGCTCAAAGAATTGGGTTTACCTGCATTTGTATCAGCAGTCAAATTGCTCCCAAGATCAAAGCGGTCATCCGAGCGGAGACGACACTGATGGACGCTTACTTGACTCCGATTGTTCAAGGGTATTTGCAAACGGTTGCGAACCAATTCGGTTTAGACAACCGAACGCATTTGCGAGTGATGACCAGCAGTGGCGGTCTCGTGTCAGCCGACTCGTACCGGGGAAAAGACAGCGTATTGTCCGGCCCTGCGGGAGGTGCTGTTGCAATCGAGGCGTACTCGCAAGCGATGAACCAGCCCCGCTGCATAGGCCTCGACATGGGCGGCACAAGTACGGATGTCTGTCGAATCGATGGCAAGTTGCAATTGGAAAACGAAACCATCAAAGCAGGTGTGCGAATGATGGTTCCAACGCTTGCGATCCATACCGTTGCTGCTGGCGGCGGAAGTGTTTGTTGGTTTGATGGCGTGCGATTACGTGTCGGCCCTCAAAGTGCGAGCGCCAATCCTGGGCCTGCCTGCTATGGTCGCGGTGGCCCCCTGACGATTACCGACCTGAACTTATTGACGGATCGAATCGACACGGCCACGTTTCCATTCTCGCTGGATCGCCGAGCAGCCGAGCAGCGGCTAGAGGCGGTCCTTTCGCAAATGAATGGCTCGGGTGACTTGTCCATTGAGCGATTCACATCCGAGCAATTATGCGAAGGTTTTCGGCGAATCGCCAATGAACACATGGCTGCAGCGGTTCGAAGCATTTCGATTGCACAGGGAGCAGACCCACGCGAACATGCGCTGATTGGCTTTGGCGGCGCGGCAGGTCAACACGTATGCGAGATCGCCGAACTGCTCGGCATTCAACATGTGATCGACCCACCGGACGCCGGGTTGTTGAGCGCACTAGGGATGGGAATGGCCTCCGTCAAGCGATCGTTTTCCAGAGCCATTTACCGACCGCTTGAGGATGTTGACTCTCTCGATGTCTCGCGGTTGGTGGCGGACATGAACCGTGAAGCGTTCGTCGAATTCGACCGCGAAGGCATCGCGAGCAAACAAGTGTCCGCCACGTTTGAAATGGAATTGAAGTACACGGGAACCGAGGGCTCGATGCTGGTTTCGCTCAACGACACGTGCGTTAACAACCTTGGTCCGTTTGACAATTTGCGATTGCATCGTGATTGCATCGATCGATTCGAGGCGATGCATCGAACTCGATTTGGTTATCTACGCACGGGCAAACCTATCGAAGCGGTTTCGCTCAAAGGGGATTACTGTGCGAAGTCGCAAAACCGACTTGAAAGAATCACTTTGGTTGAGCCACTCATCCCACACCACGACACAACGCCGGACAAGCGAGTTCATTTGCGAGGCGAACTCGCTCCAGGCCAATCGATAAACGGCCCCGCATTGATTGTTTCGAGCGGCAGCACAACCGCCCTTGAGAAAGGTTGGAGAGCGACTGTTTTGTCCGATCTCACTCTATCGCTTCGACGAATCGATGCAGTGAGAAAACTTGCACCAGAACGAGCCCAGGCATCGGTTTCCGAAGCGGTCGATCCTGTTCTTCGTGAGGTACTGGCTCAACGCATCGCAGCGATCGCTGATCAGATGGGGATCGTGTTGGAGCAGACCGCGATTAGCGTCAACGTCAAGGACCGACGCGATTTTAGCTGCGCTGTGTTTGCTTGCAATGGAGACCTCATTGCCAATGCACCCCATGTTCCAGTCCATCTTGGGGCCATGAGTGAAACCATCCGCAGCATGCTCGTGAAGTTTCCAAAAATGTTTCCTGGCGACTGTTTCATTACGAACGATCCCTACCAGGGTGGTTCGCACTTGCCAGATATCACCGTGATTACGCCCGTTTTTGTGGAATCGCAAAGCGTGATCGGTGTTCCCGATTTCTTTGTTGCATGCCGTGCCCATCACGCGGAGATCGGTGGTATCGCTCCGGGTTCGATGTCGCCGACATCGACGCGTTTGGGTGAGGAAGGAGTCATTATTCCACCCATGCACTTGGTCCAACAGGGAATCGATTGCACTTGGCAAGTCGAATCGTTGCTCCGCAATGCGGCTTATCCCTCGCGATCCGTAGCGGAGAACATGGCGGATTTGGCGGCCCAGCAAGCGGCCAATCAGCAAGGGCTGCTCGCAATGCAAGAATTGTCCCTTGACTATGGACTCGATACGGTGAAACGATACTTAGAATGCATCCAACAAGCGTCCGAAGCCAAGACGCGAGCTTGGATCAGAACACTTGGGAATCGCGTTCGCAGCTTTGCGGACAAAATGGATGATGGCACCGAAATTCGCGTCTCGATTGCACCCACAACCAACGAAGCCGATGAGCCCGTTCTGCAAATCGATTTTGCAGGCACGGGCATGGTCTCGAAAGGTAACCTCAACGCAAATCCAGCCATCGTAGCGGCGGCGACGATGTACGTAATACGATGCGCGCTGGCCGATTCACTGCCCCTCAATTCTGGCGTATTGCGTTGCGTTGAAATGAAAATTCCCGAAGGGATACTTAATCCGAAACCAAGTGGGAATCAAGAGGATTGGCCAGCCGTTGCAGGCGGCAATGTTGAAACCAGTCAACGTGTTGTGGATTGTTTGCTGGGAGCCTTGGGACTAGCGGCGGCGAGCCAAGGGACGATGAACAATGTCTTGTTTGGCGACTCGACGTTTGGATACTACGAAACGATCGGCGGGGGAACAGGGGCAACGCATACGGCCAACGGCGAAGATGCGGTTCATTCGCATATGACCAACACGCGATTGACAGACGTGGAGGTATTGGAAAAACGATATCCTGTACGACTGGTTCGGTTCGGAATTCGTCAGGGGAGCGGTGGTTATGGTCAGCATTCGGGAGGCGACGGCATGATCCGACAGCTACAAGCCTTGATGCCCTTAGTTGTGTCCCTCGTCACAAGTCGCAGGACGAGTGCACCCTTTGGATTGGACGGAGGGGCGGCTGGCGAAGCTGGCGAAAACTGGCTTATTCAAAAAGATGGCACGCAAATTCGATTGCCAAGCTCCGTGCACTTGAGCATCGCTGCCGGCGAGAGTATCTTGATCGAAACCCCTGGCGGCGGCGGAGTAGGGTACGCTACCAGCACTTACCAGCCAAAGTGAGTTCGCTGGGGGGTGGTTTATGGCTTTTTTGGCTGCCTGGATTCGATCAAGGTTTTCCTTTCGCGGAGCCGTTCGATCATTTGCTTGAGAATAACTTCTCCCTTGCTTTGGCGTTGCAAGGACTCAATCATTTGGATGGCTTGGTCAATCGTTTCCTTGGCTTTGGCAGGCTTTTTCAACGTCATCTCGAGTTCACTGAGTTGTACTAGCGATTGTCCCAAACTCAAAGTATACCCAGCGATATCCGGATAGCGGTTTGCCAAGTCGCGCTGGACGCGGATGGCCTCAAGCAGCAATTCTTCGGCTTTTTGAGAGCGACCAGTCGTAAATTGAGTGGTCGCGCTTAACTTGACCAATACCGAAGCTTTCAATGCCAGATACTCGGGAACATACGGATGGTCTGTAAGGATCTCTTCGCATATCGAAAGCGATCGCTCGGCTCGCTGCATATCAATGGTTCGCATGCCAACGTTGGTGCCGAGCGTGTTAGCTAACTCGTACTTGGTTGCGGATGACTCTGGGTGAGATGCACAAAGCCCTTCCAAAATCTCAACGGAACGCATCATCGCCTCGTCTGCGCGCTGCATGTCGTTCAGCAACTTCGCGATTCGGACCTCATCTTTTAGCGCCCGAGCAAGCACGATTTTGTACGAAGTGTTTTCAGGTGATTCGTTCACAAGTGTATTGAGCAGGGATAGCGACTCTGCGTTTAGTTCCGATTCTCGCTTGAGTTTTGCGGCTTGCGCCAATTGTATTGAGTCTCCGAAAGCTCCAGCTTTACCTAATGGACCGCCTACCCGCATTCTCGGCTCTCGCCCAAACCTCGCCCCTAATGTGCCTATGCTATTGAGCAATTTCGCTAGTGCAAACCGCCCATCGGCAGAGGAAGCTATTTTGGGTGATTGTTCGAGTAATCTCCGTGCATCTTGATAAAGTCCAAATGTTTTTGGGATTTGGCCGCGTTTGGCATTGAGCACGATCAGTTCGTTATAGATCGCCATTTGGGATAACAAAGCGCTAGACTGCTGCGGCGATTGTTTGTAGAGAGTCTGAAATGAATTGAGGGCCTTGAGATACGATTTTTCGGCTTGGTCTACGTTGCCGATTTTGTGTTGTATGTCTCCAACACGTTGCATTGCCGTTGCGGTCTCAACACGAAGATCTTTGTCGTTCTGTTCGCTGAACTGGTCGAAGAAATTCAACAGAGATTCAAGCAATGCAACGTCGGCTTGGCTGAGGGAGGCGCCATTGAGCTCAAATATTTCATCTTCACCAAGATCGCTGCTGCTGGCAAATGTACTGCCCCGCGAGGCGATGTTGTCCATGATCTTGTCGAACGCTTTGATAGCAAGCTCAAGATTCATCTCGGCTCGCATTTGCTCTTTGCGTACAGACTCCAACGCCTCCGATTTTTCTTTCAAGTTGAGCTCGGCGCGATTGTATTGCTTGCCGATCTCGAAAAGCGAACGTTGTTGCTGGCGATTCCAAACAGCGAGTAAGCTGGCGATAACCAAAAGCATTCCAATCGCTACCGAGGCCAGCGTTGCAATCGCTGGGTTGCGTCGAGCCCAACGCATGAGCATTTCCAATCGCGACGTTTGTCTTGCGAGGATCGGTCGATCCTCTAAAAAGCGCCGCAGGTCCGCTTCCATTTCGCACGCATTTTGATAGCGATGCTCTGGCGCGTACGCGCAGGCTTTCAACGTGATGGTCTGCAGGTCGTGGGGAATATTTGGGTTGATCGATCGCAGTGTTGGAATCACGGAATTGCGTTCCGGGTCCAAGAGTCGCAGCTTGGGAGATTCAATTGCCGGCCTTAGCGTCAGCATTTCGAAGAGCGTTAATCCTAAACTGTAGATGTCAACCCTCGAGTCCCCGTGGCCAGCGATTTGCTCGGGAGCCATGTATCGTAGCGTTCCGAGGATCTCGCCCGTTTGCGTCGCCGCATCCAAGTCGGTTCGGCGAGCCAATCCAAAGTCGGTTATCCAAATGGTCCCTTCGCGATCGAGCAGTAAATTGGCGGGCTTGATATCACGATGAAGGAGGTTCTGATGGTGGGCATAGTCGATCGCATTAGCGACGTTTGCAATGGTTTTCGCAACGTTGCGAAAATATTCCCTCGTCAGTTGGGCGTGCTTGGATTTCTCCGTCCATTTATTCGTTGGATTCGCCAACGACACTTCCTCGATTTCATTGGCTAGGTGGGGATTGGTAAGCGTTTCCGCAAGCTCCGACCTGGCAACGGTCGCCACATCTGCAGTTGCGGCTCGACTGTTTGACGACTTCGCACCCGGGATTCCTGAAGGCTCATTCTCTACGTTAGGCAAAGTCCAAGAACTTTTTAGCATCAGTCTGGCAGCATGCGTGGTATTGAATGGCAGCTTGGTGCGAACGATGTTGGACGAGAGACTACTTGAATCAACTTGGTTGGCGGTTTCCGATGAAGTGGGCTTCTTGAAATCCACAAAATCATTTTGGAGGCAATCCACCACGTCTTGCAGTGTTACGCCGTCGATCAATTGCATTGCGTAGTACTGCAGATCTTGGTCTTCGCCGATGCCGTAGATCGGAACGATATTGGTATGGTGAAGGCTTGCGGCCGCTTCGGCTTCGCGACGAAAACGGGCACGATGCTGACTATTGCCAGAGACTAAGGAATTGATCACTTTCAATGCGACGCGTCGATTGAGGGAACGCTGAACCGCTTCGTAGACGATACCCATTCCACCGCGTCCTATTTCGCGAAGGATTTGGTAATCACCAAGCGAGTCCGGCACTCGATTCAGCGTCGGTGTCTCGGGCAGGTTCGGATTCGATTTGCGTTGCTGATCCTCATTGATCGCGACCCGCTCCACCAACGCGATGGACGGGAAGATCGAGCGGATTAGTTCGGCAAATTCAGGATGCTTGAGGGCGTATTCCTCGATCGTAGGATGCTCACCCTTACGAAGCCGTAGGGAAAATTCGTCGGCCAGAATTTCGATGGGATGCCGTTCATTGGATTCGGAGTCGATGGTCACGGAGATCCATGCCTTGATGAAAGAGACTTAAGAATCTCGCCGAGTTTGGCTGCAGCTCGAATGTATCGATTGCTCGCAGCGGTTGGTGATAGCCCGAGTGCTTCGGCTACTTGTTGGTTATTTAAGTGTTCGAAATGCCGCATCGCGAGTACTTCTCGGTCGGTTTCGTTCATCGATTCTAGCGCCGATTGAAGCTCTTGAATTTCCTCCACGCGCACCGCAGCTTGACTTGGCGAGGTCATGTCGTCCAGCAACAACTTGGCTATCGAAAGACTACTTGTTTGACCGTGAGACGGTAGAGCCAAGAGAACCTCACGGTTGGCATCCCGTTTTTCACGCAAGTGATTGCGTTGCATATCGATAAGTGTTTGGACTGTTTTCTGTCGAATCCAAACGAAGAAAGAGACTGGAACGCCATCGATGTACTCCTGGATACGTCGGGATATTTCGAAGTAAGCTTCCTGAAGTACGTCGGTGGGATCGATTCGGCTGCGAAGAACGGGGGATATCCGAAAATGCACGATGCGTTCTAGTGGAGCTTGGTATTGCTGCAACAAGTCCGCCAACGCGTCCGCACCGCCCGCCCGCAGCAATGCTCGTTCGTCTGGGCCATTGGGTTCTGGATAATTGAAAGGCGAGGAGTCATCCATGACCGAATTGTACCACGCCCGGAGCTCGAGCACACCCTGATTTTCACCGGCCCTACGGTCGGATCGTGACTGGCGAACCTCTCCCAAGCATTCCGAAAACATCGTTCGCGTCTAGGGGCGATAAACTGATGCACCCGAGCTTTCCCTCGGACGGACCATCTGCCGATCCGTGGATACAATAGTCAGAACCGAGATCAATCCACCAACCCCCGTATGGGTTGCGAGGATCGGCGGCAGGAATCTGGACCCCGTTGCCGTAGTAGTTCTTGTTCTGTTGTTTGTCGACCACTTGAAAAGTTCCGGCTTTCGGAGAGGGATCGTTGCCAAACGACACCGGGTAGCGGCCTGCGTATAAGTCACCCAAAAACACGGTCAGCTCGCTGCGAGTGAGATCGACTTCTGCCCGAAACGGACCTGGCACCACCTTCAACTTAGAGCCGGTTGGCAACTGTGTTTTCGTATCGATGGCGTTGATGCGTGCTAGGATATCGGCTGGAACATCATTTCGCTTGGAAATCTCGGCAAGTGTTTCCCCTGGTGCTACAACGTAGACCATCGCCAGGAAATGCCGACGCGAGAAAACAACTTCGCGGGCTAGCGCATCGAGCAAGTCCAAGAGATCGTGTCTTTGCTCCGTTGTTAATTCGGGTGCATTGTAAAAGACAGACAACGTTGCCAGCCCCTCTTTGAGCTGGCCTCGGTCGATCTGTTCCATCGCGAGGTCCTTGGCGTTTTCAAACGACTTGCTCGCGGAATTCGATTTGGGAGATTGCGCTGACTCGTTCGGTAGTTCCGACAAGTTTTTCGGGACGCTGTCGCTCTGGGCAACGGCGGGTGGCGCAGAAAATGGAACAACCGCATTGGAGTTGAAACTCGAGTTTGAAACAAATTCAGCCTGGATCTTGGGGGAAGAATTCAATCCAAAGCTGGGTGTGTTTGTGGAAATTGGAATTACCCCGTTTGTTGGGCTCGTGTTGTTCGAAGTTGAGGCTTCAGGGAGCGGTGGGAGCACAGGGATGGGGCTGCTACCTAGGGGTGACAAAGACGGCGAGGAAGGAAATGAAGTCGTCGAATTGGATGGAGATGTCGTCGAAACTGGAGAGGACGGAATTAGCAACGGAGAGAAACCCGACGTTGCGCTACCTCCACTTGGCGTACTAGAGGGAGGCAAATTTGTTTCGAAATCCTTTGAGACTGGAAACTGTGCTGTCGACGACTGCCCGAATGGAGACACATTACTAGTCGATCCGAAATTGGGAGTTGGCGTGCTTCCAAAGGAATCGAAGCCCATGGCCGAATTGGCCGAGTTGCCCGTTGCAAGCGGCCCACTAGGCCCAGAAACGTCCGGCAAGTTGTCAAGTCCCATGAAATCTTCCATGTCGGGGTTCATCGGCTTTTCCGTACCGTTTAGCGCGACATATCCGCCGTACAAAACGAAAAGCAACAACACAACCACAACGGCAGTTTTTAAGGTTTGCACTGCGGTCCTCCCTGACCGAAAGTTCTACAAAATACTATTCACGGATGCCTGTTTCGTCTTGGCTGATTATCCAGGCACGCCGGATGCTAGAATTGATCACTCTGGCAAGTCAACCTCAATTGTCCCACCGGCTTCCTGGATTCCAAAGGTTTTTAGCATCGGCTTGCAAGTGATTGCATGATTTCCGGTAGATAGTTCGTATTGCCAGCCGTGCCAGGGGCAAATCACGGTTCCGTCGACCAGTCTGCCGCGAGCCAAGGGCCCCCCCTGATGCATGCAAACTCCATCGATTGCATAAAGCATACCAGCATGTCGGTAGACGGCGATTACGTCTCCATTGTGGACGACCTCAACCGATTGTCCCTCGTTCAACTCTTGCGATGCACAAACTCTTTTCCAGACCATTGGTTTACCTTTAATTTATTCGGCGGGTTCGAGGCGACCCAATCTACTAATGTTGAAAATTGTATTACAATCTGAATCCTCTTTTGAACCCAACCTAGTATTTCGTGAATTTCACGGAGCTTTTAAGATGCAACCTTTATGGACTATCGCGGGAATCGGCTCCCGAATCCTTCGGATGTTGATGTGCTTTTTTCTCATTTTTGCTAACGGACTCGCGGACGACAAGATGCCAACCAAGATGGGTGCTGTTGAAGGAATCACGGAATACGCCCTTGATAATGGACTCAAAATTTTGCTCTTTGCAGACAAGAGTCAGCCCAAGGTGACGGTCAACTGCACGATTTTTGTAGGATCCCGTCACGAGGGTTATGGCGAAACGGGAATGGCTCATTTGCTCGAGCACATGCTGTTCAAGGGGACAGATCTCCATCCTAAGATTCCCGAGATGCTCCGCGATCGGGGTGCATCCTTCAACGGTACGACTTGGCTCGACCGCACTAACTATTACGAAACCCTAAACGCCACGGATGAGAATCTCGAGTTTGCGATCCGACTAGAAGCCGATCGGATGATCAACAGCAAGATCCTCAACGAAGATCTTCAAAAAGAGTTTACCGTCGTGCGGAGCGAATTTGAACAAGGCGAAAACAGTCCATTCAGGGTTCTTTTGCAACGCATGTTCTCCTCGGCGTTCCAATGGCACAATTATCGCAACTCAACCATCGGAAACCGAAGTGACATTGAACGAGTCCCCATCGATAGTCTTCGCGCTTTCTATCGCAAATACTATCGACCGGACAACGCGATGTTGATTGTTGCTGGCAGCTTCGATGAAAAGAAAGCGCTCGCGTTAATTCAAAAATACTTTGGTGTATTGGAAAAGCCCAAAACCCCTGTCAACCAAACTTACACCGTCGAGCCTCCGCAGGACGGGGATCGTACAACGATGGTTCGCCGCGTCGCAGATAGTCAAATGGTTGGATCCATGTATCACGTTCCTGCCGGCGGTGATCCGGAGTTTGCCGCCGTCGATCTTTTGGCCAACATCTTGACGGACGAGCCAAGTGGCAGACTCTATAAATCGTTGATTGAGACGAAGAAGGCAACGAGCGTTGGCGGCCGAAGCTTTGCTCTGCATGATCCAGGCGCTGTGTTCTTTATGGCCCAAGTGCCGAAAGAAAAGCCGATCGAAGATGCACAAAATGCAATGATCGAGACGCTTGAAAACCTCGCAACCAATCCCGTCACCAAAGAAGAGGTAGAGCGCGCGCGACGCCAAATCCTCAATCAACGCGAAATGGCCGCTTCCAAGACCGATAGCATTGCGGTCAGCTTGAGCGAGTGGGCTTCGCAGGGCGATTGGCGATTGTATTTTCTTTATCGTGACGCCATCGAAAAGACCACCCCAGAGCAAGTTCAGCTGGTCGCCCAGAAATATTTGGTGCGAAACAATCGGACGGTTGGCCTCTACCTGCCTACCGATCGATCGGAACGAATCCAGATCGCAGATCGGCCGGTCATTAAGGATTTGGTAGCAGGCTATCAAGGCCGAGAGGCGATCCTCGATGGCGAGCAGTTCGACCCTACGCCAAAGAACATCGAAGGTCGTTTGATTCGTGGTGAACTGAAGACGGGTGTGCCATACGCTTTTCTCCCAAAAAAGACTCGCGGCGCGACCGTTAATCTCGCCATCGTGCTGCGATTCGGGGATGAAAAATCCTTGATGGGCAAATCGGCCGCGTGCGACATGCTTGGAAGCCTAATGGAACGAGGCACGAAGTCACTCGATTTCCAAAAATTAAACGACCGCAAGGATGAACTCAAGGCTCCGATACGAATTGGATCGAGCCAACAAACCCTTCGCATCTCGCTCGAAACGAAACGTGAGACGTTGATGGATGCAATTGCGTTGATCGGAGATATCTTACGCAACCCTGCTTTCGATGAGAACGAATTCAACCTTTTGCGAGAACAAGTCCTTTCGAATCTTGAGGAGCAAAAACGCGAACCTGGGCTGCTCGCCTCACTGGCTGTCAGTCGGGCCCTCAGCCCATACAAGCGAGGGGACGTTCGATACGTTGCAACCATCGAGGAGGAACTCGAGGATTTCAGGAAACTTAAACTTGCCGACATAAAAGAGATTCACACCAAATACCTTTCTGGCACCGAAGGCGAAGTGTCGGTAGTCGGCGACTTCGAACCAGAAGAAGTAGAAACGCGACTGTCAGCCTTGCTTTCTAATTGGAAATCCAAAATTCCATATCAACGCGTTGCCGATTCCGCAAAAACGGACTTGAAGACTCAAATGATCTCAATTGAGACGCCGGACAAAGCCAACGCAAACTATGTTGCGAGCCAACAATACGCGATTCGAGACGACCATCCGAAGTATCCAGCATTGCTTATCGGCAACATGATATTAGGAGGTGGGTCTCTCGCGTCACGCCTAGCTGACCGCGTCCGCAAGGATGAGGGGCTCTCGTACGGGATTTCGAGTAGTCTCACGGCAAGCACACTCGACGAGAAGGCTTCCTTTTCGGTGAGAGCCAATACGAATCCAGTGAATCGTGACAAGTTGGTCAAAGTGATTGACGAAGAAATCCGAAAGTTTGTCAAGGACGGGGCGACAGAAAAGGAACTCAAGGACAACATTCAGGGTTACTTGCAGAACCAACAGTTGACGCGTGCTCGCGACAGTTACTTGGCAAGTTTGTTAGCCAACAATTTATACACTGGCAGGGATATGTCTTACTATGAAAAACTTGAGACCGCAGTGTCGCATTTGACGGTCGAAAGCGTCAACGAAGCCGTTAGCGAGTATATCTCGCCCGACGCATTTGTTATCGCGACCGCTGGCGACTTCGCTCAACCAACCCAAGCCAAGTCCAATTCAAAGCCGTAGGTGTCCGATTTGACCGTCGCGAAAGTCGCCAAGACCTTCGGAACCTGGGGGCCGCAGAAACTCATGACAGTTTATTACGACATTCATTGATCGAGCGGTCCTTATTTTAACTCGGCGTATCACAATTCCTCTCCAAACTCACCAAGACAAATGCCTACCATTCGAAAACTTCTCGCAGCCAATCGCAGCGAGATCGCGACTCGTATTTTTCGCAGCGCACATGAGCTCAAGATCCGGACGGTAGCCCTTTACTCGCACGAAGACCGTTTTGCTTTGCACCGTTTCAAAGCGGACGAAGCATACCAAATCGGAAAAGCGGGCGAACCCATTCGCTCTTACCTTGACATCGAGGGTATCGTCCGATTGTGTCTCGAAAACAAAATCGACGGCGTCCATCCAGGCTACGGTTTTCTGTCGGAAAACGCAGAATTTGCAAAAGCTCTGGCGGCGGCCGGCATCACCTTCATCGGCCCGAGTGTTCGCGCTCTCGAATTGCTTGGCGATAAAGTCGCTGCCCGTGCGATTGCCAAGAAAGTTGGCGTTCCCGTCTTGGAAGGTTCTGCCCACGCCGTCAATTCACTTGAGGAAGCAAAAGCGACTGCAAGTCAAATGGGTTACCCGATTATGCTCAAGGCATCCAAAGGTGGTGGCGGTCGTGGAATGCGCGTGGTGGAAGCCGAAGAGGCTTTGGCATCCAATCTCGAACAAGCCCAACGTGAATCCAAAAATGCATTCGGCAGCGACGAAGTTTTTCTCGAAAAGCTCGTTGGCAGAGCTCGACACCTCGAAGTTCAAATATTGGGTGACCAACATGGCAACATCATTCACTTGCACGAACGCGATTGTTCCGTTCAACGCCGACACCAGAAAGTCGTTGAAATCGCTCCGTCGCCGAATTTGAGCAAGCAGACGGCAAGCGAACTGCATGAAGCGGCCATCGCGATTGCCAAGGAAGTGGGTTACTACTGCGCTGGGACCGTTGAGTTTTTGCTCGACACCGACACAAACAAATTCTTTTTCATTGAAGTCAATCCGCGTATCCAAGTGGAACATACCGTTACCGAGGAGGTAACCGGTATCGATTTGGTGCGGGCTCAGATTTTGGTTTCATGTGGCGAAAGGCTAGGCGATGATTCGCAGGGTTTGCCGCTACAAAAAGATGTGCAGGTCGTCGGTTCAGCCATCCAATGCCGCGTAACCACGGAGGACCCCACCAATCAATTCCGTCCAGACTATGGAAGAATCACGCACTATCGCAGCGCGGGTGGCCTTGGCATCCGCCTCGACGCAGGCAGCGCGT
The DNA here is from genome assembly GCA_945870455.1 of Pirellula staleyi DSM 6068. Taxonomy (GTDB): domain Bacteria; phylum Planctomycetota; class Planctomycetia; order Pirellulales; family Pirellulaceae; genus JBKCUI01. The sequence goes on from CAMBSL010000040.1 coordinate 22,221, forward strand.
TTAGCGGGGCGGTTGTTAATCCGTTTTACGATTCACTCCTTGTCAAGGTAACGGCCCGCGGACGCAATCTTGGCGAAGCGGCCGGACGAATGGAACGGTGCCTTCAAGAGTTTCGGATTCGAGGGGTGAAAACAAACATACCATTTCTCATTTCGCTCATCACCCACAAAACCTTTTTGGCTGGTGATGCGACGACGCGAATGATCGATGAGACGCCAGAGCTGTTCGCGATGACACGTCGTCGCGACCGAGCAACGCGAATGCTCAGTTTCATCGCAGAGACGTTGGTTAACGGAAATGTTCTTGTCGGCAACTCCGCACAGTCCATACGTCGCGAACCTGCTCTGGTTCCCAAGGTTGACGTTACGCAGCCATTGCCGGACGGCTACCGAAATCAATTTCTCAAGCTTGGTGCCAAGAAGTTTTGCGACTCGTTGCGAGGAAACAAAGAGTTGCTCATCACCGACACAACGATGAGAGATGCACACCAGTCGTTGTTGGCTACCCGCGTCCGAACATTCGACATGATGCAAATCGCGGACGCGTACGCCAGACTGACACCTGAGTTCTTTAGCCTGGAGTTGTGGGGAGGTGCTACTTTTGATACTTCCATGCGATTCCTCAAGGAAAGCCCATGGCAACGACTTTCCGATCTGCGAGCCAGGATTCCTAACTTGCTTTTTCAGATGTTACTGCGGGCATCGAACGCGGTTGGATACACGAACTATCCAGACAACGTTGTACGGGCCTTCGTGAAAGAAGCTGCAGAAGCAGGTGTCGACATCTTCCGTGTTTTTGATGCGCTCAATTGGACCGAGAACATGCGTATTGCCATGGATGCGGTAGCCGAATCAGGCATGATCTGCGAAGCTGCGATTTGCTACACCGGAGACATCCTCAATCCGAATCGTCAAAAGTACTCGCTCAAGTACTACGTAGACTTGGCTAAAGAACTCGAACGCATGGGTGCGCACATTCTGGCCATAAAAGATATGGCTGGTCTTTGCAAACCAGCTGCAGCTAAGAAACTGGTTGCGACGTTCAAGCAAGAAATTGGCATTCCGATCCACTTTCACACGCACGACACGGCTGGGATTCAAGCCGCTTCGATTTTAAACGCTGCTGACGAAGGACTCGAAATTGCGGACGGGGCTTTTGCCTCGATGTCGGGCGGCACCTCTCAGGTCAATCTGAATACGCTCGTTGAGTCATTGCGATACTCGGCTCGGGAAAGCCGTCTACAAACCGATGCTCTTACTGATATTTCCGAGTATTGGAAAGCGGCACGGCAGTTCTATTCTCCATTCGAAAGCGAGTCTCTCGTTGCAGGCGGAGACTTGTATCAACATGAAATGCCAGGTGGCCAGTACACCAACTTGTATCAACAAGCCAAAGCGTTGGGATTAGCCGATCAATGGGCGAAGGTTTGCAAACGGTATGCGGAAGCAAATCAGTTGCTAGGGGATATTGTTAAAGTCACTCCGACGAGCAAGGCGGTCGGCGACTTAGCATTGTTCATGGTCGCGAACGACTTGTCGGCCAGCGATGTCGTCGAGGGGACCCGCGAAATCGCTTATCCTGGCTCGGTATTGGACCTGGTTGGCGGAATGATGGGCCAACCACCGGGTGGCTTTCCGGAACAAGCCAAACGATCCATTCTGAAGAACAATCCGGAAGTCCTCGAACGGCCTGGTGAATCGCTTGCCCCAGTGGATTTCGATGAAATCGGTTCTCGACTGAAGACGAAAATGGGTCGCGAAATGTCCAATCGCGAGGTCGTTACGAGCGCACTTTATCCGAAAGTGTTTGATGAGTACCTGACACACGTGCGGACCTATGGCGATGTTTCCTTGTTGCCAACCTCGGTTTTCTTTTTTGGCCCGGCCATCGGTGAAGAATTTTACGTCGACATCGAGCCAGGAAAACGGCTGATCATCAAGTTTCTGGCGATCGGTGAAGCTCGCCCTAATGGAACCAGAACCGTTTTCTTTGAACTCAACGGTCAGCCGCGCGAAGTCGAAGTCATCGACAGATCGATCGAGTCCAAAGCCGCGAAACGCTTGAAAGCGGACGCAGCGGACCCAACGCACGTGGGTGCTGGTATGCCGGGTATGGTGATCGGAGTGGCCGTCGTCCAAGGTGCCAAAGTCGCAAAAGGCCAAAAACTACTTGCCCTGGAAGCCATGAAAATGGAAACCGTCATCAATGCGGAGCGAGACGGCGAGATAACTCAATTGTTGGTTCAATCGGGTAGCCAAGTGGAAACCGGCGATTTGCTCTTTGTGCTAAAGTAAGAATCTGTCTGCCGGTTTGTTTTCCTTTCGACGTTAAGTGTTAGTTATTCTATGAGTTATCCACACAGTTCTCCAGTTTCCTTGCCTGAACCCTCAGTCGTTCCGATTCAAGGATTGCACTGCGGTCACTATTTTTATCGCTGGCGGCGCGACGTGTTGGCCGGCATGGAAGCTGCCGCGGTTCACGCTGCCAAGGCGGAATTTTCGGCAGCCATCGATCCACTTAGGGACGCGCGTCCGGTCCGACTTCAATCCTTTATCGTGAGTGGACATAAAGCCGACTTTGCGACTGTCATGATGGATCCCGACCCTCTGCGAATTGATCGTGTTCATCAGCGAATCATGAGCTCAAAGCTCGGGACGGCAATCGAGGCGGTTTATTCGTTTGTTTCGATGTCTGAAATAAGTGAGTATCTGCCAAACAAAGATCAGTATGCAGCCAAACTCATCCGCAGCGGCGAGGATGCCCAATCCGCAACCTTTCAAGCCAAGGTGGCTTCGTATGAAAAACGGTTGCCTGCGATGCATGCTCAGCGGATCGCGCCCGAGTTCCCGCTTTGGCCAGCCATGTGTTTTTACCCAATGAACAAAGTGCGGAACGTTGGGGCGAATTGGTTCCTGGAACCTTTTTCGTCGCGCACTGAGATGATGGCGGAACACGCTCAAAGCGGGATGGCTTTCGCAGGTCGAGTGACTCAACTGGTGACCGCGTCGGTGGGGCTTGACGATTGGGAATGGGGCGTCACGCTTTGGGCACGCAACCCACAGTACTTGAAAGAGATCGTCTATACCATGCGCTTTGATTCAGCTAGCGCGCGCTTTGGGCAATTCGGATCGTTTTATACTGGCTACTTGGCGAGCGCTGCAGATATCTTGGACCACTGTTGTATCTAGTGCTTTGTACCAGCTTGAATTTAGGGTAGCTGTCACAAAGCACTAAAGTTTCCATTCAAATAGCTCGATCGTTTTTTGCGATCGAATGGCGATTTGGTTGCCGGAAACAGCCACGTGCGCCCATGCTTCGTTCTCGGTAACGCGTCGTTCGGATAGGAGTTCGAACTCCGCCGGGTTGTGCGCAATCAAACGTAGCTTACCACTTTGATCGAGAGCCAAGATTCGTTTGCCATTGGAGATCATGCTCCAATACTCGCCAAAAGGTTTAGTGACCCAAAGCTCTTTGCCAGTTTCCAAATCCATACACGCGAATCGTTTATTCTTTAAATGCATGTAAACGAAATGATCGATCACGATCGGGGAAGACATATAGCCTTCTAGTTTGTTTTCCCAACGGATATCGGTGGAAGCGTTGTTGGGGACATTGAGCAACAGCGATCGACCGCCGTAGCTGCTTGTAAAGATCGCGTTATCCCAAATCGTCGGTGTTAGAATATTCATACCGCGGAAGGCCGTCACCTCGTAGGTCCAGAGGGCACTGCCGGTTGCCAAATCAAGTCCCGCCAGCTTCGTTCTTGTTTGGACGACAAGTTGTCGTTTGCCGTTGATCGTTTGAATGATCGGCGACGAGAATGCACCGCTGCTCATGATGTCACCGCTATCGCCAAGCGATGACCAAACGATGGAACCATCGGCAGCATTCATTTTATGGACCCCTTTGCCTGCCTGGATGTAGAGGTCGCCGCCGTCGACGAGCGGTGAGCAGACCATGCCGAAATCGGGAACTTTACCTGCAGTCTTGGCAAAGTCGACTCGCCAAAGTTCAGAACCCGACTCACAATCGAGGGACACTAAAACGTCGCGGATTCCACCCACGAAGAGCCGCTTTCCGTCAGTTGCCGGCGTCGATCGGATCCAACTGCCGTTACGGGCTGCGAAGAAAGGGACGCTGTGAGTTCCATCCCAGTCATACTGCCACTCGAGTTGTCCGTTCGACCGAGCGAAACTCAATACGCGTTCTTTGCCAGCTTTGCTTTCGGTAGTGAAAACCGATTTCAGCGTAAACACGGGTCCCGAGTAACTATCGCCAAGCGGTTGAACCCAGAGACTCTTAAGCGTGTTTTCGTCAAGAGAATCAGGCCAAACGGCACCAGACAACAAACCGTCGCGGTTGGGTCCTCTCCAATTTTGCCACTGAGAAACATCTTCCCCACGGCCATTGTTTACCAAATTCAACAATCCGACCACGCAGGCAGAAGCCACAAACGAACGACGATGCATCGAACCATTCCTTATCTGAGAACGCCAACCAGTCGAAAGAACCCTAATCGATCTGAGACTCTTTCGCGAGATCGTAGCGCGATAGAGTCGGTTGTCAATGATCCGATTTGGAATTTTTGGGAACAAAAAAAATTATTTTCAAGCAAACCTATTGCCTCGCGACGTCTCCTAATGACCGGTCGCGTGAATTCCGGTTAGCGCATTCCCGATGGTCACACCTTGCGATCCAGCGCGGGAACGAGTTTCTTGTTTGCCCTGGATTTGCGAAGGCTACCATAAGAAAATGATTTAGAAGTACATTGGCTTCAAAACCTTTGGTGCTCAACCGGGTTCAATTTCAGGGATAACCTAACTTTTGCTTCGAAGAATACTTTGTCCAACTCGCCAAATCCATTGGAAAACGCAGCTTTAGATCCTGACGTTGCCTTAATGCTGCGCGTTCGGGACGATGATGCCTTGGCGTTTGAGATGCTTGTCGACCGGCATCAAGGCAAAATCCAACGCTTCATGCAAGGCTGGGTGAACAACGTCCAGCAGTCGGAAGATCTCGCCCAAGACGTCTTTTTACGAGTCTACAAAGCTCGAAAAACCTACATGCCAACCGCCAAATTCACCACTTGGCTCTATCGAATAGCCAACAACATCGCATCCAACCATATTCGCGATAACGCAAATCGCCGAGAATATCAGCTTTCCACAAACGAAAACACGACATCAACGGGCGTCATCATCGAAAATATTGCGATCGCTCCGAGCGGTTTTCAGCCATCGCGAAGCCTCGAACATGCCGAGCGTTCCAGCATTATTTTGCAAGGACTACAAGCGTTGGGTGAGCGTCAACGGACTGCCTTAATGCTCAGCAAGTTTGAGGGCATGAGTTACCAAGAGATTTCCGAGACGATGGGGCTAAGCGTCCAAGCAATTAAGTCGTTGTTGAGTCGCGCGAGAATCAGCTTGAAAAACCTGCTGGATCCGTATTTGGCGGAGGGCTCGCTGCCCGGAAGTTCCAAGGCAGCAGAAGTATCCGAAACAGATAAGCCCGGTAGTCGCAACTCCATCCACAAGGGTGAAAAGGAATGAATCCCGCAGATTTGGAATCCGGTGACGAACAATTGACAGCTTACCTGGATGGCGAACTCTCCGCAGAAGAGGCATCGCGGATCGAGAATCGCCTAGTGGACGACGAAGGGCTTCGTGTGCGGTTGGCCGAATTGCGGAAAGCATACGATCTGCTTGATGAGCTACCCGAAACGCCGCATAACCAGCGTTTTACCCGAAGTACTTTGGAATTAGTCATTAAGGATCTTTCCGTCACTCAATCGCACGTTGTAAATTCGATCGTCAAGCCAACGAACAAGGCCGATTGGTGGGCGTTGCCGCGCGTGCTAATCTTGGTCGGTCTATTCGTAATAACCGGCATTACGTCTGGGTTTGGTTTGCGATTGCTAAAAACGAATCAAGAGCTGCGAGACCTCGGTTTGATCGCTGGTCTGCCCGGCATGAGCGGCATTAACGAAGTCAGCATTGCCATCAAACTGAGTGAACAGAAAGCTGCCATTGATATCCTGAAAAGTCAGAATCGGGACAGACTCGTACCAGCCGTTCCAAAATCGATCGCGGAGCGAAAGGTTTGGATTGAGAACCTAACTCCTCTTCAAATTGGCAAACTTGCCAATCGGCGAGAAGCACTAGATAAACTTGATCGGGATACCTACGCCCGGCTTTCGTCGATTGAAACCCAAATCGAAAACCGTCCCGATAGCGAGCAGATCCAAGAGACGATCCATGTCATTGGTCTGGTGATCGACAGCTTTTCAAGTGCGGATCGATCGGATTTGGATGTGCTGAATCAAGACCAGAAGACGGCGTATCTAAAAGAAAAGCTTTGCTTTGCCGCAGCGCGAGTTTACGCAATGCAAATCTCACCCGATGACGCAAAGGCTCTTGACGAATGGAATAACAAATTTTTCCGCCCCGCACTTTTTGAAGAGCTACAACCTACGCGTTCCTTTGAAACAAAGGATTTGCTATCGACCCTTTGGAGTCGGCGCCTGTTGGAACGCGGTTTCCAAATGGAAAACCAAAGCGAGCTTGTCGCCTCACTCGCTCATTCACTTTCCGACACAGGCAGGAGTCTTCTCGAAGGCGTCAGCAAGAATGATCAGCTCAAAGTGCTTAGCTCTTGGCTCGACCCCAGTCGCACGAGCAGCACCCAGATGTTGATCGAAGCCTATGACAAGATGGATCGCGACTTTCGGGAACGCCTGGATCTTGCCGATCCACAACAGACCCGCCGAAATGTAGAAGAATTCATTCTCCGATCGCGTCCGCGCGGGAATTCAAGACCGTAGTCGTTGGCGAGCGGCAGGGTGAGAGTCACCCGTAGTACAGACTGCTAGCGTTGCTAGCCTGCGTTTTGCATGTCGAACCAGGCTGGCAGCGCTGGCAGCCTGTGCTACGCGGTAGTTTTTGCGCTGCCGATCGCCTTAGAGCAACGAGGCCGCGAATATCTTTTGAAGACAAGCGAGTCCCGCGTCGCCGTGCTTGCCATCGATGACGACATTGACTCGCAACTCGCTCGTATTGATCATAAGGACATTGATACCCGAGTCCGCTAGCGACTTGAACATCGCGATCGCCACGCTCGTGTGACTTCGCAAGCCGATGCCGCTGACAGAAAGTTTCGCGATATCCATCGATCCGCTTATTTTGCGGAACTTGCAATCCATTGCTTCCAAGACTTTCATGCAGTTGTCCATTTGCGCTTCAGGTACGGTGAAGCTGATACTGGTTTCGCCCTGATAGCCATCGCAACTCTGAACGATCATGTCAACAAAAACGCCTGCATCCGCAACGTGCTTAAAGACCTTCTCTGCAAGACCTGGAGTATCAGGAACGCCTGAAAGGGTTACTCTCGCTTGATCTCCAACCATGGAAATGTCGAGCAACGTCAACTGTTCCATGTTGGAACTGCGAAGCCTCTCGATGATATCACTAGCGCTGAGATCGTTGTTCGGTTTTTGTCCGATTTGCCATTGATTGGCATCCGAGGGTTTCAGATGAAGTCCGAACGCTTGGTGAACGGCTCTCAATGCTGGCGTCGCTTCCGATCGTTGAACGAGTACGCTGATCTTGATCTCGCTGGTGGTGATCATTTGAATATTGATGCCTGCCGCTGCAAGCGATTCGAACATGCGCTGAGCGACTCCTGTTTGAGCGGCCATGCCAATACCAACCACCGAGATCTTCGCGACGGCATCATCGTGAGTTACGCCCGTGGCACCGATCACCGAAACCGCTTCCTTGACCGCTTTCAACGTATCTTTCAATTCTTCGTTTGGAACCGTAAATGAAATATCGGCCAAGGCTCCTTCACCAATGTTCTGAACAATCATATCGACCGTTATTTTACGATCGGCAAGTCGTTTGAAGATTTCGAAGCTAGACCCGGGTTTGTCGGGCACACCCAAGATCGTTATGCGAGCTTCGTTTTTGGTCAGAGCAGCTCCACAAACAGGAACGGTTGAGGACTCTGGTTCCGACACGATCATCGATCCAGGTGCATCCGAAAAGCTGCTTCGAACTCGAATCGGCACGTTGAATTTCTTAGCAAATTCGATAGAACGATTGTGCATGACGCCGGCACCGAGACTGGCTAGCTCTAGCATCTCGTCGTAACTGATCTGTCCCATTTGGCGAGCCTCCGGCAACAACCTTGGGTCGGTTGTGTAGACGCCATCGACGTCCGTATAAATCTCGCAGGCGTCCGCCCGAAGAACGGCCGCCAATGAAACTGCAGTGGTGTCGCTCCCTCCGCGCCCAAGCGTGGTGATGTTGAGGTCATCATCCACACCCTGAAAGCCAGCTGCGATGACAATATTTCCGTCGTCGAGCAAGCGTCGAATGCGCTCGGTTGAAATCGTCTTGATACGAGCCTTGGTGAACGAGTTGTCGGTTCGTATTCCCATCTGTGCACCGGTAAGCGAAACAGCCTTGTGCCCGAATCGATGCACGGCCATCGCCATCAGTGCAACACTGACTTGCTCGCCCGTGCTCAAGAGCATATCCATTTCGCGAGCCGGCGGATCGTCGTTGACCTGCTTGGCCAATTCGATCAGGTGGTCGGTGTTGTGTCCCATCGCGCTGACTACGACGACAACTTGATTGCCCTCTTGCTGTGCACGAATCGCCTTTCGAGCTGCAGCTTGTATCTTCTCTGGAGTGGCAACGCTTGTCCCACCAAATTTTTGAACAATTAATGGCATATCTTTTTCTACCGTTTTCCAAACTGATAACTAGTTGGGGCCTAAACTATCCAAACACGCGACAGGATCTGCTTGAGCCATCAACTTAACTCAACTCGCCTTGAATAAATTTGGGAATCAACTCCCAACCACGCTCAAACTTTAATCCAGATTTTTCGGCTGACAATTCATCGTAGGTCGTGCTTCCGTCTTTTGTAATACCGGTCCCGCAAGCCGTAAACGGAACCCATCCATGCGAGTGTTTCTTGGTGTTGACAGGTGTCGGGTGATCGGGCATGACAAAGATGCGATACTCACCCTGCTTTTGCAAGGCGTGATGGATTGGGCCAACGATGTGGCGATCGATGGCTTCCAACGCTTTGACTTTTTCGTCGACTCTTCCTTCATGGCTGGCTTCGTCCGTCGCCTCGACATGAACGCAGACAACGTCATGCGTTTTCAGAGCTTCGATCGCCGCAGCCCCTTTGCCCGCATAGTTTGTATCGAGATAGCCCGTGGCACCCTCAACTTCAATGCGATCCCAGCCCACAAGAGCGGCCAAGCCACGCAGCAAATCGACCGCCGTAATCATGGCACCGTGAATGCCAAACTTGGATTCGAATGAAGCCAATTGAGGCGTTTTACCGAGCCCCCATAGCCAAAGTGTCGTCGCAGGTCGTTTGCCTTGCATCACTCTCGCCTTGTTGACAGGATGATCGGCAAAAAGGGATTCGCTTTGAGCCATCCAATTGCAAAGCAAATCGCATCCTGGTCCTCGGGCAAAATCATCGATCACGCTTTCATCCGTCAAGTCGTGCGGTGCGCTCGTACGGGTATCGCTCGAGAACGGCGAAGGCGTTCCTGGCCGTCCTCGATAGATCAGCAGATTGCGGTAGCTAACGCCTGGCACAAATTCTAGCGTCGAATCATTTACGTTCTCCTGCATGGCTCGCAGTAATTCTGTGGCCTCAGGGCTACTGATATGATCGGCTGTGAAGTCGACCATGACTTGATCCTCGACCGTAACGAGATTGCATCGAATCGCCCAGTCGTCGGGCCCCAGCACGATGCCTTGGGCTGCGGCTTCGATCGGGGCACGCCCGGTGAAAAATTGGTTAGGATCGTAACCCAACAACGACATGTTGGCCACTTCGCTACCCGCTGGAAAATGCAAAGGTACGTTATCGCTTTGCCCGACCAAACCCATTCGAGCGATTTC
>CAMBSL010000041.1 GCA_945870455.1 Pirellula staleyi DSM 6068
GGACTTCATCAAAGCGAGTCGCACCCAAGTTCTACCATGATTCTCAATAGATCGCATCCATCGGCGATAGTCCTGAATCTGGACCGTGCGTGTGTCGTTCCCGGAAAGGTCGTTGAACGGGATTGCAACGCAATAGCTTAGTCCGTCCGTGTGCTGCAACAACTCGATGGCCCGCTCCGACAAACGTTGAACCTCGCCGATCTGAAACGGGATTCTGGACTCATCCTGAAATTGCTCGGAGTCAATTAGCAGCACAAGATCCAACGTGCTGTCGAGATCCAGTTCTTGTCCACCGATGGCTCCCACCCCGAGCACGCAAAGGAATTCGGTAAGGTCGATCGTAGGATTCGGATGAGAACTACGATGTCGACGGTCGTTTTTGCGTTCCGAATTGGCAGCAGCGAAAGCAGCCGCAACTCCCGCATCTGCGATCCACGCGAATTGCTGAGAAGCGACGTTGAAAGGCATTTCATGCAGGCAAATTGCGCACAGAACGCGAAGCGTCTCGCGTTTGCGAAATCGGTTCAAGCTCGCCAGAACCTGTGCTTCTTCATCGAGATGCTTGATCTCGCTAATGAGCGTATCCTTAAGATGCTCGCGATCGACCGATTGCCCCGCGCTCAAACGCAACCAATCGAAACTATCCGGGTCTGCCACAAGCCAGTCCACAGCGCAGGATTCAATGGATAGAATTTGCAGCAGCGATGGAAGCGCATCTCGGTCCCGATCCAGGAAGACTAGGAAGCTCGATGGTACGCGAGTATTGTTGACAAATTGCTTAAGCGGTTGGAGGCCACGGTGCAAGTGAGGAAACTTCGAAAGCAGTGGATCGAGCTGTTCTATGAGGCTTCGCTGTAGATCCTTCTGTCCAGCAATAAAAAGCAATTCATTGACAGCCGACTGAGCTGATTCGTTTCCCGCCAAGGCGTCTAGCGTGCCGAACGAAGAATGGATTTGTGTTGGGCGTGGATGAACAGAAGTCAAAAGTCGGCCCATTCAAGCGAATCGGTGGCAATACATTCGGTCAAGAACAACAATGGTACACGAAACTGGGGCTTTTTGGATACTGCGCGGTCCATTGAATCCCGCAGGTTTACCCTGCGGAAGTTTAGGTTTTTGGCTGCAAAAATGAGCCCAGCGACCTAGCAATAACAGAAAACTTCGAACTGACAATAATCCAGAATTCGACTAAACTACTTTTCGCGGTTTTCAAAGTGATTACCGATCGATCACTCTTCAGAAATTCCCTCGTTCTTTATGGTTGATTTAGTAGACGGCCCTATTCCGATTGACCGATTGTTGTCGGACTCCGCCGATGAATCATGCGGTGCAACCGTGCTTTTTTTAGGAACGACGCGACGTTGGACAAGTAATTCGGAAACAGGTCAAACCGAGACAGCCTATTTGGAGTACGAGGGCTATCGCGAAATGGCATTGGTCAAATTAGCGGAACTCGAGGCAATCGCACGCGAACGCTGGCCAATTCGATCCGTTTCCATCGTGCATCGGTTGGGTCGAGTCGAAATCAAAGAGCCCAGCGTTGCCGTGCTCGTCTGCACACCTCATCGCAATGAAGCGTTTGAAGCCGGCAAATGGCTCATCGATGAATTGAAAAAACAAGTCCCCATTTGGAAGAAAGAATGGTTTGCTATCCAGACTCCCAAATGGATTCACCCAACACCCAACGCATGACGATTGCATCGGAATCCTTGCCGGAAAAGAATTCGCTGGAAACCAGTCGCGTGCCACTGCCCCAGTTGGTCGATTCGTTTGGTCGAGTGCACGAATCATTGCGTATCAGCGTTACGGACGCATGCAATATTCGTTGCCGCTATTGTATGCCGGAAACAGTAGCCAGTTTCTTACCGCAACATCGTTTGCTGTCATTTGACTCGATCGCCCGAGTGGTTTCGGTCTTGGCTAGATCAGGCATTCGCAAAGTTCGGTTGACCGGTGGCGAACCGCTGATGCGACCGAACTTGGAAAGGCTAGTAGACAAGTTGGCGAAGATTCCAGGCGTTGATCAGATCGCGATGACAACGAACGCAATGCTTCTGTCCGACCAAGTCGCGGCATTGGAGCGCGCGGGCCTAACGCACGTCAACATTTCGTTAGATACTCTGCGCGAAGCGGCTTTCAAGCGGATATCGCGACGAGATGGTTTGGACGCAGTATTACGCGGCATCGAGTCAGCTATTTCCACCAAGCTTGTCGTTCGTCTCAATGCATTGTTAATGCGAGACATCAACTTACAAGATTGCATTCCGCTCGTTGAGTTTGCTCGCGCCAAAAAGCTCTTTATTCGGTTCATCGAGTTCATGCCACTGGATGCCGATCGGCAGTGGAGCCAGGAACAAGTGGTCAGCGGCAGCGAACTTCGATTGGTACTCGAATCTCATTTCGGCCCTTTAACTGCGATCGGTCGAACCGACCCAGCTCAACCCTCCAGCGACTTCGGTTTCGAAGACGGTCAAGGTGGTGTAGGGTTTATTGATCCGGTCTCGCAGCCATTCTGCCAATCGTGCAACCGCATTCGGTTAACTGCCGATGGTAAGCTTCGCAATTGTTTGTTTAGTCAAGAAGAATGGGATTTGAAAGCAGCCTGCGAATTCAATGCCTCGGATCACGAGATCCACTCAATCGCCACGGCTTGCATTCGAAAGAAGTATGCCTCGCACGGTATTTCGGAAAGCAATTTCAAGCAACCGGAAAGAGCCATGTACCAAATCGGCGGGTAGTGCTTTGTTACCGCTTGATTTTAGGGTAGCTGGAGTCGCCAGACTTCAGTGCCTCAACGAAAAACCGAACTCTGGCGAGTTCGGCTACCAATGCCAACCCTAGTTTTTATTTTTGACGAAGCACTAGTGCCCTCATCACGCGCCTTGTGATGATTGCAGCCTATTCCTCTTCGATGTCCCAGCGCTCCAGGACCCACTCTGCGTCTTCTTCGTCCGCTTCAAAGTCGTGCGGTACTTCGGTACCTTGCGGATTACCGCGAGAGAATTCGTTTACGTACGCTAGATGTCGAAAGACAAAATCCGTCCCAGCAATTTTTTTGAAACCCAAATCCGCCAGCTCCCTGTCGTCGAGGTCACACGCAGTTCGTCGCATCACCATCGCGCAGTCGTTTCCAAACATTTCAGACAATGTATTGATGATGCTCGATTGGAACGGGCGTAGCTTTGGATGAAAGACCGAGTGCCATAAAAACAACACGTGGTCCGTATTATCATTGACCTCAAGTTCGGCTTGAAACGAGTAGGTCTCGTCAAAAAGTGCAGCAAATAGCGTGTTCATCGTTTCGGAGTCATTGTCGCAAATACAAAACAAATCCGCAGCATCTGTTTCCGCTGCCGTTAAGAGCAACTGGTCCGCTCCCATCCGTCCCAAAACAACTTCCATTCCATCAACCGTGTATGCGATAACCGACAACTGTAAGCCTCGGATATAGTCGTCGAGTTCATGTCGACTGATTGACGCTTCAAATTTGCATTCAATTCGGATCATGGCTATCGATGTCTCTTTTTCTCTTTACCAATTGGCTAAGCTCGCATAAAGTTCTTTAACGCTCGTGTATTCCCGATCGCGATTCACCCTAACTATACTCCACGTTCAAAACATGCGAAACCAAGCAACCCGCTTTATGAAATGGCTCGGCGTAGTCCTTGCGGTCAGCCTGACTGACTGTTTGGGGCTGTCGCAAGAGACGGGAGAAAGAACGTCGGCTGGATCGCCGATTCAAGTCAAATACAACGTAGTTTATGGTCGCCAGGATGAACCCATGCACCGGGCAGACATCTATTACCCGACGGCCAATAGCGAAAGCAGGAAGTTGCCAGGCGTGATCCTCATTCACGGTGGCGCATGGACCGTCGGCGACAAAGGAAACGATGCACTGCACGCGAAACGCCTTGCCTCGCTTGGGTTTGTTGTCATGTCGATCAACTATCGATTATCGCCCAAACATCCGTTTCCCGCTCAGATCGACGATTGCTATTTGGCCTTGGAATGGTTCGGCAAACAATCGGCCGAGTTGGGGGTCGATATGGATGCGATAGGTGGCTGGGGGTATTCCGCTGGCGGTCATCTCGTGGGTTTGCTCGCGACCAATCCCAAGGAGCGATTGCCGCGATTAAAGGCATGCGTCGTCGGTGGCGCTCCTTGCGACTTGACACAAATCCCCGAGAACAGCACGATTCTGTCTCCCTTGCTGGGTGGTCCGCGAGCGGAATTCCCCGACCGCTATTTAGACGCATCCCCTGTTACACACGTTAGCTCCGACGATCCACCCATGTTCCTTTTCCATGGCACCAAGGATATGCTCGTATCTCCAGATTCGTCTCGCGTGATGCGAGAATCGCTGGAGAAAAACGGCGTTCCTTGTGAGTACTGCGCGGTCGCAAACAAAGCTCACTTGATGACCTTCATCGATAAACAAGCAACAGAACGTTCGTTTGCATTCTTGCAGGAACAACTTGGGAAACGTCCTTAAACTGCCGGAGACGCTGGTCGGCTCACTCCACGGGTATTGTACGAGAGGCTCGTACACGGATATTTCGCACCCCCGGGCTGAAAGGGTATTAATGAGTTTGTCAGCTCGAAGGGGGGCAAATCTCTGCCGGTGGTGTCAGCCAACGGACCACGCCGTCGTGTATACTCAAGTAATCACATTCTGCTCCTCCACTTTTGCTCTCCTATCATGTCTACACCTGTCCCAATGCAACTCTCGCGAATCATTATCACTGAGATCAGTGACAATCAAGTCATCTACTTGAAAGAAGTCGATGGCGAGAGACAATTCCCGATTTTGATAGGCATTTTTGAAGCGACCAGCATCGACAGGCGGGTAAAATCGCCGGCACATCCACCGCGACCTTTGACACATGACTTGATTGTCAGCATTGCCGAAGCTCTTGGTGCTGAAATGGAAAGCGTGGTTATTTCTGAACTTCACGAACAAACCTATTTCGCGCAATTGAGACTGCGACGAGGTGAAGAGCTGATCGAGATCGATTCCCGTCCCTCAGATGCAATCGCAGTCGCAGTGACCTTTCAACCGCCTCTTCCCATCTATGTGGCCGAAGAAGTTCTAGAAAAGGTGACAGGAAAGTCGTAATGCCATCGGATTCAGCAACGCCGCATAAAGCGAAACGTATCCCATTCAAAGTCGATATCGCTGGCGTTATCGAAATCATGGGAACGTCCCTCTACAGCCATCCAAACACCCCGATTCGCGAATTACTTCAAAACGCTCACGATGCGATTATGCGGCGTCGGGCTCGCGATCTTACCTACCACGGCAGGATCGACGTATTGCAAAATGCCGACGCTCGAACGCTTACTTTCATCGATGACGGTATTGGGCTCTCATCCAAGGAAGCGGAGGACTATCTTGGAACACTCGGGATCGGAATTACGGGGCTCATCAAAAAAGAAGCAACCGACGTATTTGATATTTCGATGCACTCCAACAAACGCGATGGAGGCAACCTCATCGGCCAGTTTGGCATCGGCTTGTTCTCGGCGTTTATGTTGGCTGACAAAATCGTCGTCGAAAGTTTACGTTTCGAGGGAGAAGAAGCCGTGCGTTGGGAAGCAGGCGCTGGTACGGATATCGAACTTTCGACTTCCGATCGCACAGCCGTAGGCACTTCGGTTACGCTGTACCTGAAGCCGAACTATGCCATCTTCGCGGATGATGCAGAACTCGTCGAGTCTGGTATCAAGCAATACGCAGACTTTCTGCCCATCCCCATTCATCTCAATCAATCCAACGCTCGCTCGAACTTGATACAAGCGGCGTGGCTCGAACCGACCCCAGACAATGACGCGGTCGAAGAACAAATCGCATCCTACTTTGGCGAGACACCGCTCGACGTGATTCCCATTGCCGTCGAAGCACCGGTAGCGATCAAAGGTGCGTTGTATGTTTCACCGCAGCGTACTCCGGGATTCGCCGACGATGCAACCATTGCGGTCAGCGTCCGTCGCATGGTCATCTCGCGGCACATTCGGGAGTTGGTACCTATCTGGGCACCGTTTCTTCGCGGGGTTCTAGAGCTGCCAAACTGCTCGCCCACTTCGAATCGCGAGGATCTGGTTCGAGACGCAGTCTTTGATTCCGTTTGCGATTCTATTTCCGATGAGATCTACGTACACTTCGACGAACTAACTCGCAACCAGCCGCATCGCTGGCAATCGATCTTGCACTGGCACCGCTACACGTTCGCGGGGATGGCTATCCACGATGAGAAACTGCGTGTGCTGCTGAGCTCAACGTACAAGTTCATCACCTCTCATGGTGAACTTACGATTGAGCAGATTCTTGCCAGAAGTCGAGCGGATGCTTTGGTCGAGTCGGAGGCGGACTTTGTCGTTTGGTACAACGCAGACCGGCGACAAGAATCTTGGCTCAATGAGTTCTTTTCGAATAGCAGTTCGCCTTGTGTTCATACCCTGCGGAGTTTTGAAGAGACATTGTTGGCATCCATGCTCGGCGAGTTGACCGAAGAGCAAGTGGACTTAAGGCCGGCAAGCCCGTCGTCAGCCAATTTTTGCGAATCGATCTTGGGCTTGGATGAACGCATCGACGCGAGCGAGGAATGGCACACGTTTTTTGATTCATTGGACTCGAATATCTTCATCGCTTCGTCCCCAAGCAAGCAGCCGGTACTCGCGTTCGTCAATGAACGCTATGAGCTTTCTAAGACCTTCGATGATTTGCGAGAAAATGGGGAGTTACCCAAGGGCTTTCAACGATTGATCGACCAGCATTTTCAACGCAGTCCAGCAGGCAAGAACGAAATCATCCTTAACAGTGAACACCGTTTAGTCCGAAGAGCCTTGGAACAAGGCACCGCGCATCCACTCGCAAGTGTCCTCCGCATCCTGGTCATCGCAGCCTTGAGCAAGGCTGGAGCAAGAATCAAAAGCATCGCGCAAGAACTCCAGTCCGAGGATCTAGAATCCATCGCGGACGCGCTGTAGCAATCTTGGTTACCAACGATGACACATTCGATCCATTAAGCGATTCGATGCAGGAACCGCTTCAACCTTCGCGAGCTTCCATCAAGAGCTTTTGGCTAGGATGCGTCGGCCTGTCCACCTGGTCCTTGGCTCGCACTCTTGCTCACTTGCGGTTTTGTCGCGAGCGTTTCGTTTGCAATCAATTTAGCGCTCTGTGCTCGGTGGCTTCGTTTTTGCGGATGGCATATTGACCAGACCGCCGAAGGCGAAAGTCAGCCTTGAAATCTAGCGGTAAAATGGGTAGTACGATTATGGTAGCAGGCACATTCCATGTGCCGTCCGCAATTCAAAACCTTTGGTTTTTGAGGCTACGGCACACGGAGTGTGCCTGCTACTTTTCAGCCTCTGAGCGAAAGGCGACTCTGGGACGTCCACGCAGTTACTCGAACTTGATTGGTACGAATGGAGATCGAAAACTTGAGCCCAAGCAACTGTCATTGAGTCCAAATCCAGCGGCCTGCTGTTGCGCACGGTTCAAATAGGGATTATCGACATATTGAGCGTCAATTCGATCGACACGAACATACTGAATGCGTCCATCAGAAAACAGAATGTTTGCAGCGTTTCGCCCATGTATCCAGCCCAGATCCTCGTCCGATTCAATCGGCCATAAACTGTCCCCCATCACTGGGAAGACGTTATCCGAATCCATGCTTGGCGTGACATAGATTCCATCGACGACGTTTCCTAAGGTGAACGCATAATTGCCACCGACTGTGTACCTCAAGTTGTTTTGAGTGGTCGGCGACGCGGCCAAAAAAGCACTCCCCGTTGGAATCGGTTGATCGATGTCGACACACTCCATAGCAGGACACCATAATCGATGCGAGAATGGCAGTAGCCCTGCATCCTTCAAACGAATTGCGTAAACACCAGCAAACGAAAGCGGACCAGAAACATCGATTCGTGGTAATCGGTGTTCTCGGTTGCCATAAGCAAACTCAGTCAGGGCTTGTCCCATTTTTTGAATGTTCGACGCGCACGCAACGTGTCGAGCGGAGTCTTGCGCTACTCGGATACTCGGTAACAAAAAACTAAGAATGACTACCCCAGCCGCCAGCGTCACCAAACTGTCCAACCAAGCCAACTTGGTTGTTCGCGAACACTCAAACAGCGGCTGCGACATCGAGACAACTTCCGAACTACGCTCAGTCGAGTTGTCCTCAGAGACTGCGTCTTGAATCAATTTCATGGTCGACGATGACAAGTCGGCCCTGGGTTCGAAGTGTTCCTCGGACTGTTTCAGCGGGTCCAGCAGCCCTCGAAGATCTTGGATCCTCTGATTCAAGATCGGATCCAAAGCGGCCAATCGATCGATTTGATTCTGCTCATCCTGGGACAATGCCATCAACAGGTACCCCAAAAGGGTTTCGTCCGAGATGTTATTGTTGTTACGACTCATCGAAGCGCTGTCAAAAAAACATATGAATCAGAAACCGTTGGTCGCAGGCTAACCCGTATCGACCTCCAACCCAGGATACTACGTCTCGCGAGCGGGTTGGCTATCATCCATACGCGTCCAGATTTGATTCAGTTTGCGAATTGCGGTAAAAACGCGACTCTTTACGGTACCAAGTGGAATTTGAAGAATATCGGCGATATCCGAGTATTTCATACCTTGATAAAAGGCCAGTTGGATCAGATGTTGCGTTGGCTCGCTCAGTTCACGCAAGGCAACTCGAACGCGGGCTCCTGTTTCATTGAACACCGCCTTCTCGTCTGGAGTCGCCTCCGATCCCTCCAGATTTTGACCGATGGGGTCGTCCGAATCACTGTAAATCGATTTTGCATCGAGGCTCGTCGCCTGATGTCGACGATTGCGTCGCATGAAGTCAATCCCTTTGTTGCTAGCGATCGCGTAAAGCCAGGGTCGGAATCGACGTCCCTTTTCAAATTGATCGATTCGCAAGTGCACGCTTAAAAACGTGGCCTGAAAGACATCTTCCGCCTGCTGTGCATCACCCAGGAACCGCCGCAAAAACGTGTAGAGTTCGCGTTCGTATCGTTTGACCAGCTTTTCAAAATCCGGAGCGCACCTCGTTTCCAAGTAGGAGGCTACAAGCTCCTCGTCGGTTGGTTCGCTAACTCGCGACTCAAAACCGGGCAAAACCGTTCCCATCGGTTCAAATTCCGTTTTCTGATTCATGAATGATCTCGGCTGATAGGCTAATTGCTAATAGGGAGAAAGAGTTTCCAACCAGACGGGGCATTCCCAGTCCGCATCTAACTAGGTTTTGGTGGCGAGATTCGTGCCGTCGGGTTTGGTTGGTCCCGTCGGCCGTTTGTCCACCCCTAATTGTAGTCGAATGCGGTTGCCTAAGTCAAAGATCGGGCCAGCCTCGCGTCGAGATTTTTCCAGATCGTGCTAGCATTTTGATGGTGTTATTCGCTTTCCTGCCAGGAACTGGGTATCGTCGCGGGCTTGTTTCCGAGCTATTTTCGACACTTTGTGGTTAACATCTTCTTGCAGTTTCTAATCCGTTTGGCCACACCGGTAGGGACTTGGTCTTACCATTCTCCCGTGCGATCGAATTTTTGTTTTGCGGCTCGTTGAAACGCCGCACCTGCTTGTGCCAACTTATCAAGCGTTTCAGCTTGACCTGCGGCGCTAGAGTCGCGGGCGGCGGCAATCACCGTGTTGCATTCGTTTCCATCCATAAATAGGGCTGCGTCCAGCAACGCCGCTTCGTCCTCGGCTGGAATCACCATAAATCCATGCTTGTCGGCGTGAATAAGTTGCCCGGGTTTCACAACACGTCCATAGACTTCGACTTCACATCCCCACCGCACTGGTGTCACGTGCGCATGACCAACACATAATCGTCGCGCGATCGCTTTGAAGCCTGCGTTGGTCATTTCATCCAAATCGCGAATGGCCCCATCCGTGATCGTGCCTACACAACCCAGCGCCCGATGCGCGTTGCTGTTGACCTCTCCCCAAAACGAGCCGATCACTCGCGGTTTGTCCAAGTCCTGAATAACCACGATCTTAGGTCCAGGTTTCTCCGCGACGTATCTACGATACTCGTTCCACGCATTCGCTTTCGACTTGTGATGCCGATTCGACGGCTCTACAACCAGTGTCACGGCATACCCCACCATGGGACCCATTTGAGGCATGAAGTCGCGGGTCTCTTCCAGATTGAATGCATCTGCTGCGATGTCGGACTTGGTGATCTGCTCCCAACCATTGTAAACGGTTGGCGTATTCCAACGCTTGAGTTTGAGTAGATCGGAATGAGGAAGGGTCATCGAAGCAGGTCCATTAAAACGAGGGGGCGAATCGCAGGCATGAGTCTATGCTAAACTATAACAACCTTTGTCCCGTCCCGAACCCCACCTGACCGAAGCGATCTATTGCAATGGCATCCTCCCGCTTTCAGATTTTCATTTCCGACTTTATTGCCGATTCGCTCGAAATTGAGCGAGAAATACTTGGGGACATCGCGGATGTAACCGCTTTAGACGCCCACAGCGAACTCGAACTCGTCGGCCGAATCGAGCATGCCGATGCAATTATGCTTTATCACAATCTCGCGATTAGTCGGTCAACAATCGAACACTTGAAACAGTGCAGGCTGATCGTTCGCTGCGGCGTTGGATTCGATAATGTGGATCATGCCTACGCTCGATCGCGAGGCATCGACGTTGCTAATGTTCCCGACTATGGCACCGAAGAAGTCGCTGATTCCGCCATCGGGTTGATGTTGGCTCTGACGCGGGGTATCAATTTTTACAATGTCCGAATGCGCGAGACTCCGGATCCATGGATGTACTCAACAGCGGGCAAACTATTCCGACTGAGAGGACGAACGTTTGCCTCCCTGGGGCTAGGCCGAATCGGCAGTGCGACAGCCATTCGCGCTAAAGCCTTAGGAATGAACGTTATTTTCTATGACCCCTACACGCAAGATGGATACGACAAGGCTCTTGGCATTCGACGGGTTGAGTCGCTGGATGAACTGTTGGAGAGCGCATTCGTTCTCAGCGTGCACTGTCCCAATACGCCAGAAACAAAACACATTATCAATGCCAAGACGATTCAGAAGATGCCCGCAGGGAGTTATTTGATCAATACCGCCCGTGGGGCCGTCGTGGACGTGACCGCATTGCCCGATGCGATTGCAAGTGGCAAATTAGCTGGCGCCGCGATCGATGTGTTGGTAGACGAACCACCAGCACCTGATAACCCGCTGCTGGCTGCATGGAGAGATCCATCCCATCCTGCGTACACCCGGCTGATCATCAATCCGCACGCCGCCTTCTATTCCGAAGAAGGACTAGCGGATATGCGTATCAAAGGTTCGCAAGCCTGTCGCAATGCGTTGCTAGGTGCACCACTTCGAAACATCATCAATCGTTAAGCCAGCGGCAGATTGTTTGGACGGGACCAATGGTCCCCATCCTACACTCCGTTTCATCGGGACTCATTCACCCTGCCGCTCGTCCTACAAGGGCCAGCATCATTCAGCAAAGCATATCTCTCCATGCATTCCGAGTTGAGGAAATCTGAACGTTCTTTGGGCCGCCACGAAGTCCTGGCGTTTGCCTGCACCCTTTCGATGATTACTTATTTAGACCGAGTCTGTTTCGGCACTGCGGCATCGTTGCTTGTCCAAGATTTAGGACTAAATGGTGACAGCGATCTGAAGTGGGCATTCACTGCGTTCGCGTTCGCGTATGCGTGGTTCGAGATTCCCAGTGGATGGCTGGGTGATGCGTTTGGACCGAAACGAACGCTGATTCGAATCGTAATTGGATGGTCTATCTTTACTGCATTGACGGGTTTGGTCGGACTGAAAGTGGGAGCCTTTACCTTTGGTGGTCTTTGGCTGTTGTGTCTGATTCGATTTCTGTTTGGAATGGCGGAAGCAGGTGCGTATCCGAACTTGGCTCGTGTGGTTGCCAACTGGTTTCCGGCTGAGGAGCGAGGGAGGGCAAAAGGTTGGATCTGGATGTCGGGTCGATTCATGGGGGGCGCAACACCGCTCATCTGGACGCTCTTGGTGGCGGGATCCGCATACACATCGCCCCTGGTTTCTTGGCGTCTTGCATTCTTGCTTTTTGGGACTATCGGCCTTGTTTGGTGTTTGGCATTCAGCCGGCGATTTAAAGACCATCCGGTAATGCCAGGCCATCCGGTAATACCAGACTCCCAACCACTCGACCACTCCACTTCGAAACCGGTTGCGATTGCGATGGATGGTACAACAGCCAACGGCGGACACGCATTGCCTTGGAGATTGCTGCTAACCACTCGAAGTACCTGGTTGCTTGGATTGATGTATTCTTGCGCGAGTTTCTCGTGGTACTTTAACATCACGTATATTTCCAGGTATTTAGAAACTCAGCATGGTGTGGCGCCCACCAGCATCAGCGGCGCACTTCTGAAGGGTGGGCCATTGCTGTTAGGCGGCGTTGGTTGCCTGATCGGTGGATACTGGACCGACTTTCTTCTGCGACGTTTTCGCCATCGTCGTTGGGCTCGACGTATGCCTGCGATGATCGGACACGGGCTCTGCGGTCTATGTTACTTGGCCGTTATTCAAGCCGATTCTGCATGGACGGCGGCACTGGCGATCGCGTTAGCAGCATTCTCAAACGATTTGATGATGGGAGCCGCTTGGGCGACGTGTCAAGACATCGGACAACGGCACACCGCCGTTGTTGCGGGCTGGATGAATATGCTTGGCAACTTTGGAGGTGCCATCTCAGGCTGGACGATAGGAACGATTCTTGAAATGTCCGTTGCACGTCAGGCGGCAGCAGAGCATGTCGACGTCGTGGCGCTCACCATGTCCGCCAAACAAACAGCCCTATCCCATGGCTACGTGATTGTCTTTTTCGCGTTCACAGCCGTTTCATTTATCGCAATGTTTGCATGGCTATTTGTCAACCCCGAGCAACCACTAGAAGATAACAATGGTTAGCGCGTCTTCGATGCGAGACGCTCCGCGTGGAAGAAATCACGACGGCGGAGCGTCGTGCCACTTACGACAGGATATCCTTCACCACGTGCGATTCTTCGACTCCTGTCAATCGCGTATTTAATCCTCGGAACTTGGTAGTGAACCGGCTGTGATCAATCCCTAAGCAATGCAGGATCGTCGCATGAAGATCCCGAAGGTGAACTGGGTTCTCCGTAATGTTGTAGCAGAAGTCGTCGGTCGCTCCATACTCGACGCCGCCACGAATTCCGCCGCCCGCTAGCCACACCGTGAAGCTCCGACCATGATGATCGCGTCCCATACCCGGATCCCCCAACTTGCCCTGACTAAACACCGTTCGACCAAATTCGGTCGCAAAGACTACAAGCGTATCTTCCAACATGCCGAGTCGTTTCAAATCGTTAACAAGTGCCGTGGTCGGTTGATCAATATCACGACATTGGTTCGGTAGTTGCTTTGCAATCGCGATGTGTTGATCCCAGCCACGATGATACAGTTGCACGTAACGAACATCGCGTTCTAGCAAGCGACGAGCCAACAAACAGTTGGATGCATAGCTACCTGGCCTCTGTACCTCGGGGCCGTATGCTTCCAGCGTTTGAGCCGACTCGCCGCGAACGTCTGTCAATTCGGGCACCGAAGTTTGCATGCGATAAGCCATCTCGTACGCGTGGATGCGCGTCGTGGTTTCTGGGTCTCCCAATTCCTTGGCTCGCATTTCATTCAGTTCCGCCAAGTCATCCAAAAAATGGCGGCGCTGATCGGGTTCGACGCCCGGCGGGTTTTGCAAATAAAGAACGGGATTGGCGCCCGGTCGCAAGCCAACGCCTTGATGCGACGACGGAAGAAATCCGCTTCCCCAGAGGCGCGAAAAAATCGGTTGGCCAGGGTTCTTGCCCGTCCCTTGGGAAACCATTGCTATGAACGCTGGCAAGTTCTCATTCTCGCTCCCCAATCCATAACTAACCCATGCCCCGATGCTTGCATAACCAGGTTGTTGATTCCCGGTATTCATATAGGTAATGGCTGGGTCGTGATTGATGGCTTCTGTGTTAAGGCTCTTTACGATGCAAATATCATCAGCCAATGTTTGGATTCCCGGGAGCAAATCGCTGATCCAAGTTCCGTGCTGGCCACAGCGTTTCCCAGGCTTCAACGGTGGCACGATCGGATAGGAGGATTGTCCGGAAGTCATTCCAGTCAGTCGTTGTGCTCCCTTGACGGACGCCGGAATCTCTTTGCCTGCATGCTCATGTAGCATGGGCTTGTCATCGAATAAATCGACATGCGACAGACCACCGCTCTGAAAAAGACAGACAACTCGCTTGGCCTTCGGGGCAAAGTGTGGCAAGCCCGGTAGTCCGCCGACCGGTTTGGGGGCTTGAGCTCGAAGCAACTCAGGGGACATCAACGATCCCAATGCCATAGCTCCCACTCCCATGCTGGATTGGGTCAAGAATATTCGTCTCAGTTGACTTTGTTGATGTGCGAAATGATCCATGATTAATTCTTCGTAAGCGTTTCGCTAAGATTGAGTAGAAGTGAAGCGACTTGAGACCAAGCTGCGAGTTCCGCCGCATTGTCCTCATTGCTGATTTTCGATTCACCTA
This sequence comes from Pirellula staleyi DSM 6068, assembly GCA_945870455.1. Classification (GTDB taxonomy): domain Bacteria; phylum Planctomycetota; class Planctomycetia; order Pirellulales; family Pirellulaceae; genus JBKCUI01. The sequence continues at coordinate 14,585 of CAMBSL010000041.1, forward strand.
CCGAAAGGTACGCCTTTGCCTGGTTGATTCCGCCTCGATAATGTTCCCGCTCTCGATCCAACGCGCGCGCTAGAATCGATCGTTCCTCGGAAGTTGGGGTACGACTTGTCGCCTCCAAGAATGCCCATTCAAGGCGGTCTTGGTCGTCCTTGGCTGTCGACATTAGGATGCGTGCAGCGAAGGCCCTGGCTGCTTCAACGAACTGCGTGTCGTTCAGCGTAACAAGTGCTTGGAGTGGAGTCGTCGTGTTGCCACGCGTAACTGTGCAGACCTCCCTATTCGGAGCATCAAAGGCCATCATGTTGGGCGGCGGGGCCGTTCGTTTCCAATAGGTGTAAAGACTTCGTCGGTAGAGCTTCTCGCCGTGGTCTTGGACAAACGTTTGAGCCGTCGCGGGCGAGCTACCATAGTGACTGACCTCGCGCCATAAGTCGCCAGGCGTGTATGGGTTGACACTCGGCCCGCCGATGCGAGGGACAATCAAGCCGCTGATCTTCAACGCCGCATCGCGAATAAACTCAGCCGATAATCGAAAGCGAGGACCGCGGGCCAATAGCAAGTTTTGCGGATCGCGTTCCACAAGTTCGGTGGTCGTCACAGACGCTTGTCGGTATGTGTCCGAAAGTACGATCGTACGAATCAGTTCCTTTACATCCCAGCCTTGGTCGACAAAATCGACGGCCAACCAATCCAGCAGTTCTGGATGCGTCGGCCATTCACCTTGAGAGCCGAAATCCGCTGGAGTTCCAACGAGTCCACGACCGAAAAGCATTTTCCAAAACCGGTTGACTGCGACTCTGGCGGTAAGCGGATTTTCCTTCATCACAATCCACTGGGCTAATCCCAAGCGGTCCCGGCTACTCTCCGTTGGCATCGCAGGGAGAACGGCTAACGTACCTGGGCTAACCTTGTCCGTTGGTTTGGAGTAATCGCCGCGTTGCAAGACAAATGTCTCGCGTTGCTTGGCGGCTACATCCATCACCATGGTGGTAAACGGCTTGGTCAAAACGTCGAGTCGTTCTCGAAGATTGGCTAACTCGATTCGTGAAGGCAAAAGTTCAGCCGAGTGTTCCGCACAATATTTCCAAAGCGACGCATGCTGATCCGCCGATCGATCCTTTTCCGAAAGCTTTAGAATCGCCAGGATTTCCGATGGCAAGTTGGTGTCGTCATCCACACCAGTGATCACTTGCAATTCGATCGACTTTGCGACGAGGCTACGACCATTGCCGAAGTTTAACTGGACCGTCAAATAAGGTGCTGAAACAGCATCGAAGGGTTCTGCGAACGAGGCTGTTAGCCGAACGGGACCTGAATGATCAAGGTCGGGTGACCATCCACTATCATTGCGAGGGTCCAAGCAACCTGCCGGTGGATTCGATGCGTCCCATGAATTTGCCGTCACACCATCGATGGCCATAAGTTTAAACAAATTGACTTGATCGCCTGGGACTTTGTCGGCCGTAACCGCAAGCGCGGTGAGCATAAACGTCCCTTTGACTTTTTTCTCATTGGGCAATTCCGATGCTGCTTTGTCTTTCTTCGCTTTGGCTTTCAGTGCATCATCGGGCCCATAACCCCAGCCGCCACCCGGTAGTTCGGCCATCGGATGCATGATCACTCGCAAACCCGTGATAGGTTGGCTGATCTTGGGTATCTCAGCGACCACGTCGATGGCTCCCATGGAACCAAATCCGTCCAAACGCACTCGATTGGTTGCTTCCTCGATCTCGAAGCCAGCTCCACGATTGGGTGTCGATACTTTTTTTAGCGAAACGGGATAGGTTTGCAAATCCTTGCTGCGAAGTGCCAAACTCGCCTGTTCGCGTTTTTCCCAAGCCGATAGCCGAGCAAGATCCATCGTTGAAAGCGATTTTTCGATCGCCTCGATCTGCTCTCGAAGATGCGGCACTTCGTCCGTCTTCAGAACCGTTCGGGCTTGAATACTAGGGCCAGGATTGACGCCTGCATTTCCGTCCAAGCCCTTGTCGCTGATCGTATTGAAGAAGGCGAACATTTGATAGTATTCGCTCTGTTTGATCGGATCGAATTTGTGATCATGACATTGAGCGCAGCCCAGCGTTAAGCCCAAGATCGATTCGCCCAGCGTCTTAACTCGGTCCGCGTTGTAGTTCGTGAGATTCTCTTCTGGGATCGTCCCTCCTTCGTGGGTCACCATGTTGTTGCGTTGAAAGCCGGTTGCAATTTTCTGTGCATCGGTGCATTTGGGCAGCAGGTCGCCAGCAAGTTGTTCTAGCAAGAATTGATCGTAGGGCAAATTGTCATTGAAGGCTTGGATGACCCAATCACGCCACAACCACATGTGCCGTCCGCCATCGATCGAGAAACCATTTGTGTCGGCGTACCTGGCTGAGTCCAACCATTCGATTGCCAGCCGCTCTCCGAAATGAGAACTCGACAATAAACGCTCAACTACTTTTTCGTACGCGTTGTCCGACTTGTCGGCAACAAACGCTCGCACTTCATCACCACAAGGTGGCAGCCCGATCAAGTCAACGTAAAGACGCCGAATGAGAGTTTCCCGATTCGCTTCTGGGGATCGCTTCATTCCTTCGGCTTCTAATCGAGCGTCGACAAAAGCATCGATAGGCTGTCGCGAAGGGCCCGAGGGCAATTCGTGTTTTACGGGCGGAATAAACGACCAATGGCCGGCGTAGGGCGCACCTTGTTCGATCCATCGCCTGAGCTTGTCCTTTTCTGCGTTGGTCAAACTTCGGTGCGAATTCGGGGGTGGCATGACTTCGTCGGCGTCGTCACTCATCACGCGTCGCCAAACTTCGCTTTTGGCTAACTGGCCGGGGACGATGGCAATGGTTCCTTTGCGATCCGTGTAAGCCGATTCGACAATGTCAAGTCGCAGATCTGCTTGCCGGCTTTTTTCGTCGAATCCATGGCAAGCAAAGCAATTCTCGCTCAGGATCGGCCGAATGTCGCGGTTGTAGTCCATGGCACGCTCACCAGCATGGCACTGGTTGATGGACAGCATGCTGCCGCATGCGATACCAAGCAGCAGACTGCCGAGAGCGGATCGAAGTAGGTTTGAATTCATTCGTAGGATCTGCGGGAAGGAGTACTGGGCGGCCGGGCTTGGTTTGGCTGGCTTGGTTTGGCTGGGAGCGTCTATCGTTGGTCTTAAATCATACACCCACATCGCATCAAGGATATTCACCCGACCGAAAGTAATTCCGATGGAAGCTCTCTGGTGATTTATGTCACTGTGGTCCATGTCGCAGACTAACAACGCAAGTCAGCTTAGAGGCAGTACTTCCAGCTTCTTTGAACCCTCGACCAATAGGCCAATTTGCGAAGCTCGCGCGGACAAAGCATCGAGTGCCGTTTGCCCTGTCTCGCCCAGGTCAACTGTCCAATCATTGACATACAGGTCAACGTGTTGCATCAAGATATCATCATCGAATTCCTGTGCGTATTCCCGCATCGTCTTCAACGCCTCATCGCGATGGGCAAGACCATACAGTAACGACTCCTTGATCACCGCTTGAACTATTTTTAACGTGTCCAATTCCAGTGCTCGCGATCCAAGGATTCCTCCAAGCGGTAATGGGCAATGCGTCTCCGATTCCCAACGACTGCCCAAATCCTCAACCAAGTACAAGCCCTCGGCCTCCCAGGTAAAGCGACCTTCATGAATGCAAACGCCAAAATCCGCTTTGTTCTCTTTCAGCATCGGCATAATTTCGGAAAAGACTACTTGCTTCACGCGGGCGGTTTTCGGATAGAAGAGTTGAAAGAGCAGCGTCGCAGTCGTGTGCGTACCTGGGCACACAGTCAACTGCGATCGTTGATTTGGAACATCATTGCGTTTGGATGACAGGAGTAGTGGGCCGACACCAAAGCCCAAAGCGGAACCACTCGGCAAAACCCACATTCGATCCGCCAAGAGAAGGGCTGCGTGGAAGCTTGCTTTTGCAATATCGAGATCACCGCGAAACAATCGATCGTTGAGTTGCTGAATGTCGAGCAGTTCAACCTGGAAATCAAGGCCACGCCAATCAACCAGCCGATGAAGCAATGCGTGAAAGGCAAACGTATCGTTGGGGCAGGTTGAGATGCCTAGTCGTATGATGTTGCTCATATCCCCAAAACCTTGAGAGCGCTGACTTCGACGGCAGCCATCGACTCATGCATCCGCCAATTGGACTTGTTTCGATCGCCAGCTCGATTGGAAATGCCGCGAATGATTCTCAAAGGTGTTTTGTGGATAAGGCATGCTGCCGCGACCGCAAAGCCTTCCATGTCCTCTGCTACTGCATCAGGAAATTTCGTAAGACGCATTTTGACATCGTCTTCACATGCAGACGCCGCACAGCAGGTAAGCAATTGTACCGGTGACCCTCGCTTAATCCGGTTTTCTCGTAAGTCATCCATTGAGATGGAGTCTTTGATCTCAAATCTATCGTGTTCAGAACGCCAATGACACCAACCCATTTCTTGGGTGGTAACATGGTTTTCACCCGTTCCGGCTCCAACGCCATAACAGACTACTTCATCGAATTCGACGGAGTTTGCCACTCGCAGTTCTTGAGTCAGCCCACCCGCGACGCCAAGCAACAAGACTTTGTTGGGTTTATATTTGGAAATGAGTTGCGAAGCGAGGATGCCAGCCAAGATGGGTCCAAATCCGCACAACTCAATCTTGCAGCCGAGATCCGCGATTCTTTGATGGAAAGCGGTGGACAGGAAATCCAATTCCATTCGAGTCGGAACAAGCAATAACGTCGAGACCATTTATGTTGTCGAAACTAGGTTGTCGAAAAATTTCGTTCAGCGACTTGAGCGAGTCGTTGCCACGACAAATCGTCTCCTGCCGCTTCGAGGAAACTGCGCGCTCGATCCCAATCTGCTTCGGTCTGCATTTGAAATCGGAGTGAGTCGTGGGATAATTCCTCGGGTAACGGTATCAGCTTGGTTTGAAATAAGGCCGGATGCCGTCGAATGATATCTGGAACATCGCAAGGTTCGGTCGTGAGCTTTTCACTTTCCATTTTGCTAATCGCCATTGCCGAGCACATTTCACCTACAAGCCCCAAAGCTTGCAAGGAGAAGCTTGGGTGTTTCGGGGAGACGAAGCCCACGAAGTCAACGGTGGGGTTAGCCCACGCTCGCGAAACAAGTCGATCGATCAAACTTGGGTCGGTGAACGGGCAGAGGGGACTAGCAAAGACAACCCAGTCCGCATTCAACTGATCCGAAACCTCTTTTGCCCGCTGACTGGGCGTGCTCAACGCACTAGGCATCCAACGCGCATTGCAAAGTCCAGTATTGCTGATGAGCTCTCGATACTCAGGAGGACCAGTCACCACAATGGTCTCGACGAGCGTTGTTTCACTGAGCCGGCGAATGCACCACTCAAGAAGTGTAAGCCCATCGAGTCTACGCAGCGCAGCTTCAACCCGAGTCGTATTCTTTTTATTGCCCGCAACAGCTAAATCAATCAAAGCCACAGTTTGTTTAGGGTTCGTCGCCATACTATGCTCCATGCGTGTAAGGGAGAGGAAGTGTGCAACACGGTTTGTGTGCCGAAAGAGCTCAAGGGTGGCAATCAAAAGCGGCACTCGCGACTAGATTTAAGTTATCTCCCTGTAATGTCCTGTACAAGGACCCACTCAAGGTATAGTGCGGTTTTCCGAGTCAATCGGTGTATCAATAAATGCTAGCAGTCCGCCGCACAAGGCGGAATTCGAATCACCCCAGGCTTGCCCTGTGGATTTGTATTGCTCTGTGGCTATTCAGGGCCGGCGCTCGTCGCACGGTTTGACTATGCTAGCCTAACTGACTGCCAAAGTTAGGATCGACTCCCTTAAGTCAGAAACTCCGTTGTTAGAATTAGTTGCATTATCTGGGTTTATCGGGATAATGTCCGCCTGGATCGGTCGGCGAAGCAATTCGGTGACTCGATGGCGCCAATCTGGTCCATTGACTGTGTTGGTGATCGATAGAACTTCATAGCAACTCATAGCAATAGGAGCAGAAGTATGTTGCGACGAAAATTTTCATGGGCCTTGAGCCTCGCGTTGCTGATTCCGTGTGCCTACCTAAGCGCGGACAGTGGGTTGAAGGAAGGCACACCGGATATGAAACATGCTGGAGCGTTGGCGTTCGCCCCACGCGGCGTGCTACTTGTCGGAGATACGGTTAGCGCTGCGATTTTTGCGATCGACACGGGCGATGACCAAGCTGCGGCGACTGCTGCATCGGTTAACATCGAAAAGATCAACGAAAAAGTCGCGGCCATGATGGGGAGTAGCGTTGAAGAAACCGTCATTAACGACATGGTCGTAAACCCGCTCAGTGGCAATATCTACCTGTCGGTTTCGCGTGGTCGTGGGCCAAGCGCTGCACCCGTGATTTTCAAAGCGGATGCCAAGGGTGCATTGTCCGAAGTTAGCCTAAAGAAAGTGAAGTTTAGCAAAGCGGCTTTCGCAAACGCTCCCGACTCGAAAGAGGGTGCACGCAATCCTCGAATGAGTGCCATCACCGATATCCAATACATGGATGGCAAAGTTGTGGTCGCAGGGCTTTCGAACGAAGAATTCGCCTCCAAACTGCGATTGATGAACTATCCCTTTGATGGTAGCGAGCAATCCACCAGCGTCGAAGTTTACCACGGTGCTCACGGTAAACTAGAAACGGCTTCGCCTGTCCGCACTTTTGTGACCTATGAGAACAGCGTGTTAGCTGCTTATACTTGCACTCCGCTCGTCAACATTCCAATTGGCGATCTTAAGCCAGGAACCAAGACGCAAGGCAAAACCATTGCAGAACTGGGCAACATGAATCAGCCACTCGACATGATTGTCTATAAGAAAGGTGACCAAGATTACCTGCTGATGGCAAATTCCGCTCGAGGCGTAATGAAACTAAAGTTAAGCAAAAACGATATCGAGGGAACCAAAGCGATCACATCGCGAATTGCGGATACCGCTGGCCTTCCTTACGAGACCATCAAAGACTTAAAGGGTGTTGTGCAACTCGATAAACTCAACGCAAAACAAGCGGTTTTGCTGGTCAGCAACGAAGGGCGTCAAGATATCCGAACCATCGATTTGCCATAGAGCGAGGCGCTGTATCACCCAGATTACACCAGAAAGGCGCGAGCCCTCCGGTGATGACCTATGTCGCCGAGAAAAGAAGAGTCAAAACCGTTGTTGTCACCACCAACCTTCGCTGTCTTCGCTTTCCTTCTCTCTGTTATGATGGGTGGCATCGTTCGAGGGCAAGACGATATTACGGTAGCAAAGGTGTCAACCCAGAGCCAACGCGTCGGTACGTCGGCCCTTACCGTCGAACTTCGTGAGACTACGAACTTATCCATCTTCGCCGTTCGCGGGTTGCCGAATGTTGATCGCTTACGAACCCTCGATGCTGAGCAATTATCAAAGCTGGTTACCATCCGTGTCCAACCAGTGAAGGGCGATGTGGTGCTTCCATCGATGCTTGGAACCTTCTCCGTTGTCGATGGGGAGTTGCTATTCCAAAGCCGTTTTCCGTTGAGCGAAAGCGTTCGATATCAAGTTGAACTATCCAGTCAACTGGATGATCCTACGCGAATCCTTCCGTCGCTCCTGTTTTCGACGCATCCCAAACCGAAGCTGCCCGCCGCATCCGTCACGGCTGTCTATCCTTCCTCGGATGTTCTGCCGGAGAATTTGCTGAAGTTCTACGTGCACTTTACGGCTCCGATGAGTCGTGGCGAAGCCTATCAACGGATCCATCTCATGCAAGGAGGCAACGAAGTAAAGTCACCTTTCCTGGAGTTAGGCGAGGAGTTGTGGGACATCGAACAAACGCGGTTCACGCTCTTTGTTCATCCAGGTCTCGTTAAACGTGGCGTTAAACCACGCGAGGACAGCGGTCCACCCATGAGCAGCGGCAACGAGTACTCGCTGCAGATTGACTCATCTTGGCAAAGCGCAGACCGACAGCCTCTTGCCTCGACTTATGTCAAGAAATTTCGCGTTGTGGATGCGGATGATCAGCAACCGAACCCAACGACGTGGAAAATTGGAACACCCAAGGCCAATTCGACGGAGCCCGTGACGCTGACTTTCGATGAACCATTGGACCATGCCATGCTAAATCGTGCGTTGGTTGTTCGTGGTCCGTCGGGCCATCGGATTGAGGGTGACACGACCGTGGAACAGCATGAGACTCGTTGGAGTTTCAAGCCTGCGAATCCTTGGAAAAGCGACGACTACAGGGTCGAGATCGCCACGAATCTCGAAGATTTATCGGGCAATAGCTTGACGCGCCCCTTCGAAACCAATACAGTCGAGTCAACCGAGCAGAACGATAAAGCCAAGGTAGCGACGCAAATAATCGTCGAATTTTTTGTGCAATAAACGATCGACTTTGCGGCGGAACAGCGGTTGATTAAGCATATTTTTATTAGCATTTATTGTCCTGTAACATAGGTTTGATGATGAGAGAAAAAGTTGTGGGTAATCCGATCGGTAGGATTGCACTTTTTTTAAGGGACAAACTTCGTCTCATTCATACAGCCTATTTTCATCCAGAGTCAGCGGGCAAAAGTGCAAATGATCATCTGTCCAATGTTCTTATTGCCAGAATTTGTCAATCGAACAAAACATTTATCGATATTGGAGCGCATATTGGTTCGATTCTCTCACAAGTGCTGTATGTCGACCCGTCAATCAAGATGATTGCCGTTGAAGCAATACCCGCGAAAGTCGATGCATTAAAACGACTGTATCCATCTATTGAACTCCATAATTGCGCCCTTGGTGATTTCTCCGGAGAAGTCCCGTTTTTTGTCAATACTAGAGCATCAGGGTGTAGCTCACTCAGTAAACCAGCGGGCAACAAAGCAGGAGAGGTCGTTGAAATAACCGTTCCTATGAAGAAACTAGATGATTTAGTGTCTTCAAATGATGTCGATGTCATTAAAATTGACGTCGAAGGCGCAGAGCTAAGTGTGCTTCGAGGCGCCACAACTTTGCTCAAGAAAAATCGTCCCACAATCATGTTTGAAAGTGTGCTTCAATCTGATGGTGAATCTGCCCATGCAAAAGAAGAATTACACGATTTTTTTATCTCAAATAACTACGCAATTGTTGTACCTAATCGCTTAGCTCACCATGATCCTGGACTCTCGAAAGAAGGATTCCTTGAAAGTCATCTCTATCCAAGAAGAACAACTAATTACTTTGCTATTCCCCAAGAACGGCGCGTAGAAATCAGAGACCGATGTCGCAAGATTCTAAATATTGCGATTAATTAATATCGCGATTAAGTAGTGTCTCTTTTTTAGAATCATCGCCGACAATTTAAGGCAGGGTGTTACGCGTCCCTTGCCTCCAGGCTTGAGAAGAATCAGGCACCAGTCCCCATTTGTCTGGTTTGCGACTACCATGGTTTGCCAAAGATTTCCTTGAGGTCAGTTCCGATCATCAAGCTGTCTAGCGAGGATTCGCCAACCAATGCTCTACACACCCTGGGAAGTCAACGAACCATTTCCATGTCCAAAACAACGCTCGAGCATGCCGACAAAATGCTGCCAAGTTCGATCTCGCAATCCCTCTATGCTTTTGTTGGTTTCTGTTTGATCGCATTTAGCAACCTGCATAGGGTCGTCGCGCAAGGCTCTGTTGAGATGGAGTTCGTCGACAGCGCAAGCGGTGAACCTATCTTGGCAAGGATGATGTTCACCAAGTCGACCAGAAAAGTTGCTCGGCCTAAAAAACTTCTTTTCTCCGGAGATCAATGGCTTGCCGAATCCAAGTTTCCGCTTTCGGTTGCCAATGGAGATTTTGAATTCATTGTCCGGCGTGGCCCTGAGTTCACTGAAATACGGGGGGGCTTTACTATCGAGCCGCGAGCCAAAGATGTGGTTCTAGTGGAAGTCCCGCGAGCCATCGATATGCATGCTGAACACTGGTACAGCGGGGACCATTTATCAAGCCTACCCATCGGATCGCTATCGCGTTGGCAACAAGCCGATGCAGTCGACCTAGTCGTATCCGTGGCTGCTCCCGAGGAACCTCAAGCGGCGGCAGCCAAGCAAACCAAGCCATCGAAGTCGAAAGACCGAGTCGAGGAGCCAATGCTGAACAATGCTGAGTTCTTGGGTCTCAAACTCAAAACGTGGAGTCGATTGCTGGACTGGCAACACGGATCGATCCTACTTCATCGAGAACCTCCTACTGCACAGCCCGCGCAGGCAGCAAATCAACCCTCGTCTAAACGAGCTGCTTTGGTCGAGTCTGCGACCAACGGGACGCCGACGATGATTGCGACGAAAACTGCGGCGATGACTGCGGCAATGGCCTTCGAACTTCTCGACAAGGCCAAGCGTACCGAGGGGGTCATTCCTGAACTTGTTCGGTTGTGGGACCGCGACGTTCCCATTTTACTTGGGAATGAGTCGATTCGGTCCGTCCAGTTGCTTTCCACTTTCAATCGCCCGAACAGCGACGACCGGCTGATGCTGGCGAGCGAAAGGGGGAGTAAGACTCTTCGCGGCAAAATCCAAATCACACGCGGCAAGGAACGCGTCGCGAGCGAACTTTTCGCTCCAATCGGGGCTGAAGAGGAATTGAAGTTCAAAGACGCACGCGGCGTCGGACGTTTGAGCGAGTATCTCTATTGGCAAATGCTCGAAGCTGGACTCCGACTGACACCCACCGCCAGCAGTGACTTTGCGGTGAACGAAACGCATGTTGGCTACAATCGAGTTTACATTTATTCTGAGGAACAACCGACGGAAGCGACTTGGTGGCAAGCGATCTCGCAGGGGCGCACGGTCGTTACCAACGGTCCGTTGCTTCGGGCCAGCGTTAATGCAATGCCGCCTGGAAGTGTGCAAGCAAGTTACCGTGGGCAACCGATTCCAATTGACATTGGCGTGTCGCTCTCGGTGCGAGAGCCGGTCGATTACTTGGACGTAATCTTTAACGGCGAAACGATGTACAGTGCCAAACTGGAAGACCATTACAAACGAGGAGAATTTCCGCCGATGGAAATCGATCAATCGGGTTGGCTCGTGATTCGGGTCATAACGGCTCATGAAAAAGGTTACAGGCTAGCGACCACCGCTCCGTTTTACTTTGAGTTTGACGGAAAGCCCAGGGTGTCGCGGCGAGCCGTTGATTTTTTTGAGGATTGGCTTGCGAAATCCAAGGCAGCCATCGCCGCAGTCCCTAAAGAATTGGAACAAATGAGGCCATGGATCGCGGATGCTGAGCAGTTTTGGCAGCTGCGTCGAGTTGAAAGTAATGTCGAGTGATCCCGCCGGGCGGTTTGGAGATTATAATGGGCGTCCTCGAACCTGTGACATTGTGAACATTTACCTTCCCACCAACCGACTTCGCACTTCATGAAACGATCGCATATTACCTGTTACGCATTGTTTGCGTTCCTTTTTTCCGGAAACGTCAATGCTGAGAATTGGCCACAGTGGCGTGGACCCCGCAGCGACGGGATTTCGGCCGAAAAGAACCTGCCCACGCAATGGAGCAAAACAGAAAACGTAGCATGGCGAACACCGATGCCCGGACAAGCGGGTGCGACACCATGCGTTTGGGAGGACCGAATCTACGCAACCAGCTCCGACAAGAATGACCTAGTGGTCCTTTGCGTAAGCACAACCGATGGCAAGGTTCTTTGGAAGCAAAAAGTCGGCACCGGCAACCAGGACGCACGGGCGGGCGAAGGCAACTCCGCTTCCCCATCTCCATGCACTGACGGCAAACATGTCTGGGTGTTCTTTGGCACGGGTGTACTAGCTTGTTACACCAAGGACGGTGACGAAGTTTGGAAGTTTGACGTTGGCGATCGATTCGGCAAACTGGATATCCAATTCGGAATGACTTCAACGCCAGTGTTGGATGGCGACCATCTCTATATGCAACTCATCCATGGACGGATGAAAATGGACGACAACACCAGAACAGGCAAGGTTATCAAGCTTGACAAGATGACGGGCAAAACGATTTGGGAAGTCGATCGAGCAACCGATGCTACGTTTGAGTGCAAGCACTCGTACGCTTCCCCATTTATCTATGATGACAAGTCGAGTAAGTTTTTGGTCGTTCATGGCGCGGATTGCATTACGGGCCATGACTTGAGCACAGGGAATGAAGTCTGGCGATTCGGGCTGCTCAACGGTCCGAGCGAGAACAACTCGAAACCGACAGACCCAACATTTCGCTTTGTCGCGTCCCCATGCTTGTCACCGGCGACTAATTCCATCCTTGTTCCGACGGCCAAAGAAGGACCGGTCATCGCCTTGAAAGCGTCCGCGCTGAAAGGTGACAGCTCGAAAAACAAAGAGGCGATCGCATGGAATTCAGCCAGGACGCCCGACGTCTCGATTCCGCTGATCGTGGATGGCTTGGTCTATATGCTGCAGAAGGATGGTAAGCTGCAATGCATCGAGCTTGCAACGGGCAAGGAACTGTACTTGGAGCGAACGTACTCTGGCCAGCACCGCTCAAGTCCGATGTACGCCGATGGGCATATCTACTTTGGTTCCAACGACGGGCATTTTTCTGTCGTTCGTGCCGGTCGAGAGTTCAAGTTGGTCAGCACGATGGAAATGGGTGAAGCGATCACCGCATCCGCCTTCGTATCCAACGGAACGTTGTATATTCGATCGTACGAGGCGTTGTACGCGATCAAGAAGTAGTTGTCTCGACTCAACCCAAGTTCGACTTGGTTCCAAAGTGCTTGAGTCGTATCGACGGCACTTTTCAACGCGTGCATTAGATACATGAAGCGGTTACACTACACACGGTGACTGCGCGAGTCGCAATCCCCACATCGTCTCCATCCTTCCGTCCATTCGTCAAACATTCGTCAATCAGAGGCAATCCATGCGGCGTTTTCAGTCATTTGCCATGGTGCCGATTCTGTGGACCTTGTCCATGGTTATCTCGCCTCACACACTTTTCGCGGATGCAAAGCAGCAAGCCTCCGAAATTTTGAGTCAGACCGGGGTCACCGGCGGGTTCTTTGTTCATTTAGGCGTTGGAACAGGCGAGTTAACGGCGGCCCTTCGACAAGGTGATGGAGTCCAAGTACAGGGCTTAGACCGCGACGCGACTGTTGTCCAAAAAGCTCGCGAGCTCATTCGCAAGGCAGGACACTATGGCGATGTCGCCGTTGATCAAATCGTAGGATCGCAGCTTCCCTATATCGATAACTTGGTCAACCTAATGGTCATAGAGGACCAGGGGGACGTACCGCAAGAAGAAGTACTGCGAGTCCTTGTTCCCAATGGCATTGCCTATATCAAGAATTCCAAAGGCGAATGGACGAAGACCGTCAAGCCGCGTCCGAGCAATATTGACGAATGGTCCCACTACTTGCACGATGCGAGTGGAAACTCCGTTGCTCACGACGATGTGGTCGCTCCACCGCGACATCTACAGTGGGTCGGTAGCCCACGCTACTCGCGTCACCACGATCGTATGGCTAGCATGAGCGCACTCGTATCGACGGGCGGGCGGATGTTTTACATCATGGACGAGGGAAGCCGAATCTCCATCCAACTCCCGTCAAAATGGAAGTTGATTGCCCGCGATGCGTTCAATGGAACAGTCTTGTGGAAACGCGATATCGAAAACTGGCAAAGCCATCTTTGGCCTCTCAAGAGTGGGCCGACACAACTCTCGCGGCGCTTGGTCTCGACGGACAATACCGTCTATGCCACTTTGGGTTACGACGCCCCATTGACATCCATCGATGCTGAAACTGGCAAGACTCTGCAAACCTATGCGGGAACCGACGGCACCGAAGAGATTGTCACCACGCAAGGGATTTTGTTTCTTGTCGTGAGAAAGGGCAAAGCGGAACTTGCGGACTACGCGCCTCTCAATGGAACCGTCGGCGACCAAGCCCTTGCCGGAAGGATGTTCTGGAACGAAGACCCGCGAATATTGATGGCTGTGGAGGCAGACACGGGTCGCACACTCTGGGCCAAACAAACCAAGATTTCGCCCCTCACCTTGGCTGCCGACAGTTCACGAGTCTATTTCCACGATGGCGAAAAATTGATCAGTGTCGATCACCGATCTGGCGCAGTCGCCTGGGAAACCGAACCGGTAAGTCGTCGCAATCAGTTTACGTTCAACTTTGGGCCGCGTCTGGTCGTGGATGAGGAAGTCGTCTTGTACGCGGGTGGCGACGGCAAAATGATCAGCGTCTCCAAGGAGAATGGCAAATTGCTGTGGAATTCGGTCCATCCCAATTCGGGGTACCAGTCACCTCAAGATCTGCTTGTCATGGGTGGTCTGGTCTGGTGTGCTCCTACGACTTCGGGCAAAGACACCGGCGTCTACACTGGACGCGATGCCAAGACGGGCGAAGTCAAAAAGGAATTTGCGCCCGACGTTGATACGTACTGGTTTCACCATCGTTGCTACATCGCCAAAGCGACCGATAACTTCTTGATTCCATCGCGCACGGGGGTCGAGTTCGTAAGTCCTGACAGCAAGCACTGGGATATCAACCACTGGGTGCGAGGTGGATGTCTCTATGGTGTGATGCCCTGCAACGGTTTGACTTACACGCCGCCCCATAACTGCGCTTGCTATCCGGAAGCAAAATTATTCGGCTTTAACGCGCTCGCTCCATTGGCACCGACTCGCCCTATCCCAGCAACGGTGCCGGAAGAAGGAAGACTGCAAAAGGGCCCCGTATTCTCGCAACCGCTCGACGATGTCGCCAACATCCAAGTTGGAGACTGGCCAACCTTTCGACACGATGCATCGCGCAGCGGTTCTGCCTCTCAATCGATAAAGCCTGCCGTCGACAAGAAGTGGACGGTCGATTTAGGGGGTCGGTTGACTTCGCCCGTAATCGCCCAGGGACGCGTTTACGTTGCCAAAATGGATGCCCACACGCTGTTCGCTTTGGATGAGTCAAATGGAAGAGAACTTTGGTCGTTTACGGCCGGCGCTCGAATTGACTCGCCACCGACTGTCCACCGGGGCAGAGTCGTGTTCGGAGGAGCAGACGGATGGGTCTACTGCTTGCAAGCGTCGGACGGACAATTGGCGTGGCGCTACCGCGCTGCACCATTGGATCGCAGGACCATGGCTTATGAGCAGCTAGAATCCCTTTGGCCGGTGCACGGTAGCGTTTTGATCCAAGACGACATTGTCAACTGCGTTTCAGGCAGATCCAATTTTCTTGACGGTGGCCTACGCTTGATCCGATTGAACTTGGCGACCGGTGAAAAGCTTTGCGAGAACATCATGGACGAAACCAATCCTGAGACAGGCAACAATCTACAGGAGAAACTCAAAATACTGCAGATGCCGGTCGGACTACCGGACATTTTGTCTTCGGACGGAAAATTTATGTACATGAAATCACAGAAGTTTAATCTTGAGGGAGCGCGATTGGAGATCGGGCCAAACTCGGGCGACTTTGCAGCCCAAGCGTCCGTGCAGCGTGGTGATAGCGCTCACTTGTTTGCACCCATGGGCTTCCTTGATGACTCCTGGTTTCATCGATCCTATTGGGTGCTCGGACAAAGCTTCGCGGGTGGTCATGCGGGTTACTATCAAGCGGGTAAGTATGCTCCTTCGGGGCGTATCATGGTCAACGGTAATGGTTACGTTTATGGGTACGGTCGCAAGCCCGAGTATCTGCGGTGGACAACCACCATGGAGCACCAGCTGTTCAAAGCCGATCCCACGCCACCCGAGATCCCAGAAAACTTCAACAAGGGGGGGGCGGCTGGTTCGCCAGCCGGCTCGTATGCTCAATTTCAAAAAGCCCCCAGCCTGAACCCTGCCGGTAAGCCCTTGACGATCGAAGCATGGGTAACCGCTACCAAACCCAACGGAGTCATCGTGGCTCGCGGTGGCCCCGCAGAGGGATTTGCTCTGGTGATCGAAGAAGGCCGCCCCGCTTTTCTTGTGAGGTCGGAAAGCAATTTATCGATCGCGAAAGGCCCCAAACGCATTGTTGGCGGTTGGCATCATATCGTTGGCGTTTTGACCGAAGACAAACAGATGCGTTTGTTCGTCGATGGTCAACGTGTTGCCGAAGAGCGTGCCTCAGGTTTGCTGACGAAAGATCCCGCTCAAGGGATGGAAGTGGGGGCAGATGCGACTTCGTCTGTCGGTGAATATGCCACACCAAACTCCTTTGCAGGAATCATCGATGAAGTGCGGTTCTATCTCAACGCAACCGAGGATGAGGCCATTGCCGAACGCTTCACGAATGGATCCGAGCTAGGCAACGACCCCAGGCTGGTCGTCACCTTTGATGACGGCACCGCTCGCGACTTTTCCACCTATCGAAACAACGGTACGGTGGAGGGCGGTTCGGTTGTCGAAGGCAAGATAGGCAAAGCCATGCAATTTACAGCCAAAAACGCGGCTGCACCAAAAGCCGGCGCCGACAATCAAGGCGGCAACAATAAGGTGGGTAATAGCCTCGTGAAACCAAAATGGGCCAACGATGTTCCGATCTACGTTCGAGCCATGGTGCTAGCCGGAAACAAACTATTCATCGCGGGCCCCTTGGACATCATCGATGAAGAAGAGACCTTCAAAAAACTATCGGAAAAGGACGAAGAGGTTCAGCAGTTACTCGCAAGGCAAGACGACGCCTTGGAGGGCAAATTCAGTGGCCTGTTGCTTTGTGTGAATTGCGATAGTGGCAAGGTTGAACATGAACTTGAATTGGGAGCATTGCCAGCCTGGGACGGTATGGCAGGTGCAAGTGGCAAATTGTTCTTGTCCACGATCGATGGCCGATTGATGTGTTTCGGTGAGTAAAGGAAATTGGATGTTGTTTAAAAGAACAAGTGTGCAAACAAGCATCGCATTTTCGATGTGCCTAAGCGCAACGATGGCGTTTGCCTGCAATGTGCCGGTCTTTCGGTACGCACTCGAACGTTGGAAGCCCGATTTGTGCGAAGTGATTGTCTTTCATGACGGAAAACTTTCCGATCTCCAAGAGCAACAACT
>CAMBSL010000042.1 GCA_945870455.1 Pirellula staleyi DSM 6068
TGGCTCCCCTCCATATCGGCTACCATATTGTTTAGACTCTTTGTGCGAAACAATTGGTTCGTCATTCCGGTTCCTATTGGATGTGTAGTGGGATGTTGCCTGGGCAAAATCCGATTCTAGATTGAATCGGCTCTGAATTTAATAACCCATCGCCATTAATTGCAAGTTTCAATGTGGGTTTCGGGCGATTTTGATATCCTCAATTCATCTCATGGTCCAGACTTTTCGACCGGAGCATGCACTTGAGGTTGACGCAATGGGAGTACGGCAATTAACGCCGCAGAACAAATGCTTGTGAAACTTAAAAAGAACAAACCGTAAACGTACGAACCCAAAGTTGAATCAACGTAACCCATGACGGATGGGCCGAGAAAACCGCCCAAATTACCGATAGAGTTGATCATTCCCACGCTTCCCGCTGCAGCAGACGAGGTCAGAAAAAGGCTAGGCAATGACCAAAATGCGGGCATGTAGGACTTCATCCCAGCCGCTGCAACGGAAAAACAAAGCACGGAGAGGTAAATGTTGCCACGCGTAAAGGGTGTGAGCACAAGCAACGTCGCTCCGATGACAACCGGTAGCACCGAGTGCCATCGACGTTCATGGAATCGGTCCGAGCTCCAACCGATAAAGAGCTGACCTGGGATGACGAGCAAGGACGGAATCATGACGAGCAATGCCACCCGGGATGGCTCCAGTTGGTACCACTGCTGCAAAATACTAGGCAAGAAGAACTCGATGCCGTAGTTCGCTGTGACGATACCGAAGTATGCTAAAGAAAGCAGTAGGACTCGGGGGCTTAACAGAGCCGATAACACAGAATGGTGACTAGTATCGGCACGCAAGGCTTTTTCCCGAGCCAGTTCTGTTTCCAAGGCGTCACGTTCTTCCTCCGTGAGCCATTTTGCAAATCTTGGACGATCGGTGAGGTAAAACAGTACTACAATACCCGCAATCACCGCCGGGATTCCCCAAAAAATGTAGATCCATTGCCATCCCTTTAGCCCAAGAAGCAAAGGGTTGGTGACCATTTCGCCATCGACGAGGTGAGTCCTGCCGATATCGATAAACAATCGCGAAATGGCCGGCCCGATCATCATGGCAAGCGGCGAGGCAACCAAGAAATACGAGATCGCTCGAGCTCGATCTTTGGACGGGAACCAGTGCGTTAAATAGACGATTACGCCTGGAAAAAAACCTGCTTCTGCCACTCCCAACAAAAACCGCACGATGTAGAACTGCGTCGGGTTCTGCACAAAGGCAGTCGCTGCAGCCATAAACCCCCAAGTCACCATGATCCTGCAAATCCATTTTCGAGCACTCCATCGCTCGACGATCAAAGACCCGGGTATCTCAAGCAGAAAGTACCCAAGGAAAAAAATCCCACCCCCGAAACCAAATACCCAACTGTCAAACTCAGGCAGATCCTCGCCCATGGTGAGTTTTGCTACTGCTACGTTGGTTCGGTCCACGTAAGCGATGATGTAGCAAATGAACAACAAGGGTACCAATCGAAAGTATGCCTTGATGCGGGCCGAATCGAGGGGACTAGTGTTGGTTGCGATGGTGATTTACTCGAAACAGAAAGGAGAGGTTTATTGATCCGATCGGCGCTAGACACGCCCGTCCGGCCCGTATTGTAATCGATCGCGAGCGAGGGATGGTGCCACGCGATGGTAACCCGTGCCCCTAAGCGAGGTGGCGACTGCAATCTCTCGCGCACGTATCGGGTTATAATTGGTACTTTTCAGTCTGCCGCTCGTCTTACATCGATTCCATCCCCGACATTATCATACACTGCCGCATTGCGTCCAGCCGCAACTCTCGATCGCGGCTTAACGCAAACGAGAACCAATTCCTTGGAGTTCAAATTGAAGTCAAGCCAATCTCAAACCGTTTTTCAACTTACCTACAATTATGTCCGCGAGACCGCCTTGCTCGAAAGTACGCTTGCACTGCTAGAATGGGATGAATACACCGGGTTACCCTACCGCGCAGCCCCGAATCGCGCCGACCAAGTCACATTCCTGAGCGGCCTGGTCCACCAACGCAAGACCAGCCGGGAGTTAGGCGGATGGTTAAACGAGCTTTCTCATTCGGAACTTGCTAAGAACCCGAACAGTGAAGTCGGCGCATCCATACGAGGTTTAAAACGCGATTTTGACAAGAATGTTCAACTGCCCCAAGATTTAGTCAAACGAATTGCGCATGCAGTCACTGTCGGGCAGCAGATATGGTCGGAAGCGAAACCGAAAAACGACTTTGCTTCCTTTCTGCCACGCCTTACCGAAATCGTCCAGTTGCGACGCGAGGAAGCCGCCATCTTGGCCAACGGCAGCTCCTGCAAATACGACAGCCTGTTGGATCAGTATGAGGAGGATGCGATCACCGACGAAATCATGGAGGTGTTCTCGGAACTCAGAGAGCAACTCGTCCCACTCGTGCAGGGCCTGACGCAATCCGGCTCCGGGCCCGATGGGAAGTCGATCATGGGTGAATTTGATATCGCAAAGCAGAAAGGATTTTCGCATTGGGTGGCTGCTCAAGTCGGCTTTGAGTTCGATCGAGGACGGCTGGACGAAACAGTTCATCCTTTTTGCACAACGCTCGGACCGCACGACCATCGCATCTTGACTCGGTACGATGCAAGTTCATTCAGCAGCGGCCTTTATGGCACGTTGCACGAAGCCGGACACGGAATGTATGAACAAGGCCTTTTACCAGAGTGGTTTGGCTTGCCGGCGGGTAGTGCGGCGTCTTTGGGCGTGCATGAGTCGCAGTCGCGGTTATGGGAAAACATGGTTGGCAGATCGAGAGCCTTTTGGCATTGGTGTTTGCCTCATGCCCAAAAGTGGTTTCCCTCTTTAAACCATGTTTCCGTCGATCGTATTTACGCCGATTTGAATCGTGTTGAGGCCAGTCTGATACGAATCGAAGCCGACGAAGCGACGTACAACTTGCACATCTTGCTTCGTTTTGAATTGGAGCGTGAACTGATTGACGGGAACTTGAAATGTGAGGACCTACCTCAAGCGTGGGCGGATCGCTACGAAACATACCTAGGCATCCGACCCGCAAACAATAGCGAGGGAGTGATGCAGGATGTTCATTGGGCCGCCGGACTGATTGGCTACTTTCCAACGTATACTCTTGGAAACATTTTCGCGGCACAGCTCATGGTCGCAGCCGAGCGCGAGCTTGGAGATGTCAGCGAGATGATCGGCAAAGGAGAGTTTCGTCCGCTACTCGATTGGTTGAGAACGAACGTGCACAAGCATGGGCGTTGCTACAAACCGACCGAGTTGATTGCGTCGGCAGCAGGCGAAACGCTCTCGTCCAAGCCATTGCTTCAATACCTGGAGAAAAAACTGAAGCCGCTATACTAGAGCCGTAGCAATAACGATTCGATGAAATCAATTGATTTTGGGTTTAAGCTAAATTCCTGAGGAACAATGGTTGTATTCGCAGGATCGGCGGCATGCGTAGCTTCTGCGATCTTACTGGACGGGATCATTCTGGTTCCGGAGCCAAAACGTATGGGCGGCATTTGTTCGGAGTTGGGTCTGCACAGACCGAGTTCGTCGCACAGGACCGCGTAGAGATCCCCCAACTGTTGCCAAGCTACTTCGGACTCCGCAATCTTAGGCATATGGTCGGCGCTTGCGATCACCAACCCGACTCCGGCAACACCTGCGAGCAGCAGTTCTTTGATGGTGGCGAATACCAGAACTGCCGAGCCACCAAAATCGACAGGTACCATGATGACCGCAATGAGCGGAGCGAACAGAACTCCAGCAGGTGCTAGCCCCGTTAGCAATCGTTTTGCGAGCGGCATTTCCGACCACATCCTAGCAGTGAACTCGTCAAGTTCACGATCATCCAACTCGATGTGGCTTTCGTTTTGAAAGCGTTCGATCGCGCGTTGGCAAGCGGATTGAATTCGGCTTTGCTGGCTGTCGCTGGTAGTCGCGTCGGGTAAAAAGTCATCGAGTTGCAAATATCCTTTTTGGTCGTGTCGCTTTAAGTAGTCGACCAACGCGTCCGCAGTCACAATCTTGCCCGATTGCCCGGAAGTCCATCGCGATCGAATCCAGTGACCGACCGATTCTGTTTTCCCGCTAAACCAAGCGGCACCATTGAGCCAACCGGGCATCCAACTGGTTGTCTTAGCCAATCCGGCCTTGCTCACTTCCGCGATACGAGCGGTCCATCGACTAGGCATGGCCCACCAAGGGGCCGTTCGTTCGAGCGACTTGGAAATCTGCAGGATGATTTGTCGTGACGCTTGGAGCCGGATTTTTGGTTCTCTGGCAACGGCGGAACCGTCGAGTGAGAAGTCCAAGCAAGCGTTCGCGAGAGTACCTTGGAGTTCCTTTGTAACTGTTTTCAGTTTATTCGAATGCGCTTTGGCAAACGCCAACGCCTCGCGAACTCGGGCTCGCAATTGTTGAACTGTAGAGTCGAGAACGCCTTTAAGGAGGCTTTGCTTGTCGAGTTGAAAGCCGATGTTGAGCAACCAATCCGAGTCGGAAATCGGCTTTGGAGGTTGCGGCGCAGGCGATTCATCAATGCGAAAGAAGAGAGGTAGTGTTTGACCTCTGGGCGGTCGGTATCCACTGGGTGAGGACGGGATTCGCTCGCGTTGCAGAGGGCCATCAAATCCATATGCCATATACTGTCGATGGAATCCTTGTGTTCGGTAAAGCCTGTTGATTTCGGTACGGATATCGTCGGACTCGTATTTGCGAGGTACACGATTCACCGCCAATATCTGAGGAACATTAGGCATTCGGTTTTGAAGCAATCGCATCAAACGGCTGACTGTTTGGTCATGCATGGCATTGGCGGGTAGAACGACGACAAACGCCGAGCACAATGGAGCCGCCAACGCAAGGACGTTGAGCCTTGCATCCGCGATTGACTGAGAATGCTCGTGAAATAACTCATTGGATGCCGTTGGGGCTATTGATTCCGTCGCCGTCGCCGTCGCACGGGTGTCGCTTGAGTAGGATGTGTTTTGTGGCAGAAATCCGGTTTGCACATCCGGACAATCCATGATTGCAATACCCCATCGATCCAACTCCGAATCGGTGGCGATTAGAGGAATCTCGATGGTTGGGCGATATTTCGTCTGTCCGTTGCTATCCAGGTAGGAGCGTGGGACCATATCGTTGTACTGCATGGCAGCTTTGGTTGGGTCCATTGAAAGCGGTTCGCTTTCACATCCAAAAATCGATTGCAGCCGCGAGCCAATGAAATCCCAAACTTCAGGTTCCTTAGACCACGATTCAGGCAACCACAAAACAAACCGGTGAGTGCCTGCCTTGTTTGCAGATCCGACAAGGATTCGATGTCGATTTTCATCGGAAAGATACGTCGATACCAACGAGCTTTTGCCCGCATTGAGCAAGCCTAAAACAGCAACAATCGGCGAATCGGGAGCTGAACAGCAGATTTTGGCCTGTTTGAGTCTTTGTTTGAGTTCGGACGACAGACCGTGTGCCTCATCCCGGCCGCCAATGCGGGATGCAGGCGAACGATCGATCTGCCAGGAAGGTTCAATTGTTCGCCGTTCTGGATTCGGATCGATCGGAATCTGTGCCACAAATTCGAAAAACGAAAGTGCGATGGGTTTCGGTTTGAAAGAAATCGCAAAGGCGTTTTCGGTTGAATTGCTGGCTAAAGCGGACTCTAGCGAGTTCAATTCTCTTAACAGTCGCTCGTTCTTGGTTTCATTTTCGAGCACGGGAATTGTGCCTCCTTTGTCGATCTCAGATCCCCTTGAATATTCTAGGTTTCAGCCGATAGTAGAACATCTTGACCAAGAATCGAAAGCCGGACCAAACGATGCAGTCGCCACGAACACTCACTTCACGACAATTGACCCTCTTCATTATACTAATGATCTTTGGCCCAGTGGGCTGCGGTCTGCTTCTTTCCTATTTTACGCGGAGGATACCGGAACCTGAGTTGCCCGCCTTGGTTCGACTGCATTCGATGTGGATTACACCTGGTGAAAATAAGGATGATCGACGAATGGTTCCGTGTGTCACGATCAAGAACCCTACTCAAGAATCATGGCGGAATTTGTCGGTAGGGCTGAATGAGCAGTTCTACTGTAGCGACCCAAAGGAATTGCGAGCTGGCGAAGTCCTGTCGCTGCCTTTGGAGGTTTTTATTGCACGCAACGGGAGTGTTCGATTTCCGGTAGGCAATCGTGAAATCAAGCTTGTTACGGTATTTGCTCAAATTGGCTCCGGTGCCCGCGCCGTCAGCGAGCACGATATGCAAGGTCGATCAACGATTCGACGGGAAAGCGATGCGGAAGAGATTTGGGTGAAGGGCGTGAGGAAGGCACGCAGATAAAAGCGAATGCGCGTCCCTAAGACCTATTCGTAGAATGGAAAAAAACAGGCTGGCAGCCTATCCTACGGCGTTCGGTTTAGTCGTTTATTCATGTCACACGCCGATTAACCGCAATGCGGATGGTTGTGATAACGCAAAGTGCACGGTTAAGCGTCTGCCACGCCGGTTAATCCTCTGCCACAGCGTTAGGAATTCAGCTTGGCGTCGTGTATAATTCACGTCCTGCGCGGGCACCCTCCGTGCATACCTTCCTATGCCAGTAATCCATACTCCCGCCGAATTAGATTCTATGCTTAGATTAACCAGCAGCTTCGGCTCAGCCCTGGCGGCTTTCGTATTTGCGATCGTTTTTTCCATACCATCGCTGGCTCAGGAAGTCTCGCGCGAGGAAGCTGCCGTAATGGCCCAGCGGACGCTGACGAAGTACTGTTACGATTGCCACACCGGCGAAAATCCCGAAGGTGGAGTCCGAGTCGATTTTTTTGAAGCAGGCGAAAAACTCGAAGATCACGTCGAACTGGTCGACAAGATCCTTTTGGTGCTCAAGGAGCAACAAATGCCCCCCGCAGATGCCGAACAACCGGACGGCGCCGAGCGAGTCCAGTCAATAGAGTGGATCGAGCAGCAGCTGCGACAATTCGATTGCGGCAGTGCCAGTCGCCCCGGACGTGTAACCATGCGACGATTGAATCGAACGGAGTACAACAACACAGTTCGCGATTTGACTGGTTTGGATTTGAGGTTGGCAAATGATTTTCCATCCGACGATGTCGGTAATGGATTTGACAACATCGGGGACGTACTGTCTCTGCCTCCGATTTTGATGGAGAAGTATCTCACGGCGGCCAAGCAGATCGCAGATGAGGTCATGAAGAGTCCCGACGCTGCCAAGAAAGTATTTCCGCGTCAGGCAAGCGATCCGAACAACGTCGACGAAGTGGTTGAAGCGGCTCGTGCGAACGCCAGCAGCTTTGCCCAACGTGCGTTTCGTCGACCTTTGGAAGCGGCAGAGACGGAACGATTGTTCAATCTGATGCGAGTCGCTTGGGACTCGAATGCAACAAAAGAAGAGATCATGCAGACGCTGATCACGGCGATCCTGGCTTCGCCGCATTTCATCTATCGCGTTGAGGAGGATGACCCACAAGATTTTGTGGACGGGGTACGGCCTCTCAACGATTTCGAGTTGGCTTCGCGATTATCGTATTTTCTCTGGAGCAGCATGCCGGACGATCCTTTGCTAGAACGGGCCAAGGAAGGAAAACTCCACACAGCTGAGCAGTTGCATGCGGAAGTCGATCGCATGCTGGCAGATCCAAAAGCAAAAGCCCTTGTGGAGAATTTTGCCGGTCAATGGTTGCAACTGCGAGACCTGGAATCCATGTCACCGGATCCGGCGAAGTTTGCTTCCTTCGATGCAACGCTACGGGGCTCGATGCGTCGGGAAACGGAGCTGTTGTTTTCAAGCATTCTCGATGAGAATCGAAGTATCCTTGAATTGCTTGGCGCGGACTACACCTATGTCGATGAGCGGCTAGCAAAGCACTACGGTATCGAGGGAGTCAGCGGAAATGAGTTCAAGAAAGTTGATTTGATGGGCAAGCGCCGCGGTGTGTTGATGCACGGCAGTATTTTGCTGCTCACTTCAAATCCGACACGCACTTCGCCAGTCAAACGAGGGAAATGGGTATTGGAAAACTTGTTGGCCGAACCGCCGCCGCCACCGCCGCCAAACGTGCCGGAATTGAGTGCGGCTGGCGAAACGCTGGGGACGTTGCGGCAGCAAATGGAGCAGCACCGAGTCAATCCGAATTGTGCAGTTTGCCACGTGAAAATGGATGCTGTGGGGTTTGGATTGGAGAACTTTGACGCGATTGGAGCATGGCGCGATGCGGACGGACGCGAAAAAATTGACCCTTCTGGAATCCTGCCGGGTGGACGGACTTTTAGTAGTCCACTGGATTTAGTGCAGATTCTGGTCGAAGATAAGAAAACCGAATTTGCCCGCTGCATGTCGTTAAAAATGTTAACATATGCCTTAGGGCGGGGGCTCGGTGTGGCGGATCGCTGTACCACCAGTTCCATCGTCGACAATTTGGCAAAAGATAATTATCGATTCGCTACCTTGATTAAATCGATCGTAACTAGCCCACCTTTTACCCACCAAGAATCAGGACGTTAAAAATGTCGAGTTTGCAAAATTCCAAGTTATCCCGTCGCACGGTTCTTCGAGGTTTAGGTGTTTCGCTTGCACTCCCGTGGTTGGAGGCCACTTCGACAATTGCTAAAGCGGCCGTGGTTGCGCCGTCCCCGACCCGCATGGCATTCATCTTTGTACCCAACGGTGTGGTGATGAATAATTGGGTCCCGAAAACGGAAGGCTATGGGTTTGAGCTTTCTCCAACATTGCAACCGCTCGCGCCAGTCCAAGACGACCTGACGGTCATTACGGGTTTGACGCACGACAAGGGCCGAGCAAACGGTGATGGAGCCGGCGATCATGCACGGAGCGCTTCGGTGTTCCTGACCGGATCTCAGCCTAGGAAGACTGACGGCGAACACATTCGGTCTGGTATGTCTGTGGATCAAATGGCGGCTCAAGCTGTTGGACAAAACACTCGCTTTTCGTCGCTGGAGTTGGGCGTCGATCCGGGGCGAATGGCAGGTAACTGCGATTCGGGTTATAGCTGCGCTTACTCATCCAATATCTCTTGGTCCGGTGAGTCCAATCCGGTCGGCAAGGAAGTGAATCCGAAACTGGTGTTCGAGCGACTGTTCGGGGGTGGCAAGCCTAGCGAAGTGGACAAGAGCCAACAGCAGCGAGAAGCTCTTCAAAAAAGCGTGCTTGATTTTATCGCAGACGACGCAAAGCGGTTGCAGTCGAAACTCGGTCGCAACGACAATCGCAAGCTTGATGAATATATGACAGGCGTTCGCGAAGTGGAACGAAGAATTGGAACTCGAACTGCGAAACCGGTAGACATCCATGTTGATTATGCGATTCCGGATGGGATTCCCGGCGATTATCAGGATCATATGCGGATGATGTGCGATCTCATGGTGCTCGCATTCCAAACAGATTCAACTCGCATCGCAACCATGATGTTTGCCAACGCTGGGGACAACAAGAATTATCGCAAGATCGGCGTCGCAGAGGGCCACCACGATCTGTCCCATCATGGTGATAACCCCGAGAAATTGGAAAAGATCAGTCAGATAAATCGTTTTCATATTCAGCAGTTGAGTTATCTGCTGACCAAGATGAAGTCGATTCGCGAGGGTGAACGCAACCTTCTCGACAATTCTATGGTTGTGTATGGAAGCGGCATTAGCGACGGCAACCGTCACAATCACGATAACCTACCAATCCTACTGGCCGGCTCCGGTGGAGGAACGATTGATACAGGAAGACATCTGCGTTACGACCTGGAGACCCCGGTTTGCAATTTGTTCATGTCGATGTTGGATCGCATGGGTGTTGATACACCCTTTATTGGCGATAGCACCGGTCGGTTGCCGGGTTTGCGTTTATAGAAGCTGGCGGTTTCGAGCTTGTTCTAGGTGGAGAGTTTCTGTGCGTTTTCTTTGGAACCTTGCGATTGCGTCTGGGATGTGTGCTCAATTAACGAGCCTTGGCGTAGCGCAAGTGCGAGATTCGTCGGTGCAGGAACTCATCCAGCGGTTTGATGAGAAGGAAGTGGAACGGCGGCGAGATGCGGCATATGAGTTAGTGCGGCGCGGAGATCACTCCGACATCGTAATCGCCGCATTGGGAAAAGCATCAAACGATGACGACGTTCAAGTTCGTGTGCAGTCGCTGACGGGACTAGCGCGAGCCGGTAAAAAATCGGAGCCTGTGATTCCTGAGCTATTGAAATGCCTGCGCAATCGTGACGCCCAGGTTCGCTTTCGTGCCGCACAAGCTTTGGGAGCGATTGGTTCGTCCGCGATCGAGCCCCTTTCAGCCAATTGGCCGTCTGCTTCCAACGATGCAAAAATCGCGACGGCACAGGCTTTTGCGACCATTGGGCAGCAAGCGTCCTCTGCGGTCCCTTTGATGACCGAAGGTCTGACTGGAAAAGATGGTTTGCCACGGTATGCTGCCGAAGCGTTGGTGGCTATCTCTCCTCAGGATGAAACGGCGCTGCTGGTCATTTCGGACAATACCGATGCGGCTGCAAGAAAAGTTGGAATCACAGCGCTCGCGGCGATCAAGTCGCCTTCGGAACGCGTTATTCAAAAATTGCAGCAGTCCGCCAGTGATTCGGAACCCAAGATTCGTGAAACAGCAATTATTGTCGTTGCCAAGTCGCGTCTGCTAATCGAGGAAAAGTCAGCGTTAATCGAGGCTGCGTTATTCGACCCGGTGACATCTGTTCGAGCGGCGGCGGTTGTCGCGATGCGTAATGCGTCGCTGCCTGCAGATGTGTTCGCGCAGCGGATTGCGGCTCGATTGCAATCGGTTGACGGGGATGTAGCCAATTCAGGATTGAAAGCGATTTCAATGCTTGGTGCCGGCGGTAAAAGTAGTTTGCCTGCAATCGTAGAGTTGGCTAGTAGAGAGGGTATCGACCAAAGCCTAGTATCGCAGACGCTGGCGAATTTTGGTGCTGGAGTCGTTCCTGATTTGCTCACTGCGATTGAAAAGCAACCCGCCAATGAACCGGTGTTTTCGCGGGCGCTTGGATTGATCGGAGAACCTGCCGTGGCATCTTTGACGCTTGGCATGTCTAGCGATGTTGAAGTCGTGCGACTGGCAGCCACGCGTGCGATCGGGGGTGTGCGTCCGTCGAACAGATCATTGCTTCAGAAGTTGGTGGGAGCGGTCGACGACAAGTCCGCTCAAGTCCGAGAGATAGCGGTAACATCACTGATAGCTGCCGCGAACGAAGCCGATTTCACAAAAGACTCGATCTTGAAAGCAACACACGATGTCGAGCCTAAGGTTCGCGCGGTGGCAATTCAGTCACTCCGAAGTTTCAAGTTCACGGATGAAACAACCCAGGAGACCTTGGATCGAGGCCTAAAAGATACATCGCCCGACGTCCGCAGCAGTGCGCTACTAGTCTTGAGCGAGATGCCTAAGCTGCTCCAAGGGCAAAAAGCCGAGCTTGTCGTTCTGGTGAAGGACGCCGATGTAAAAGTAAGGGCTATGGCGGTGCAGACGATTGGCAAGTTGGAAAAAAAGCAAGTTAATGAAACTGTCGTAAATGCATGCTTAACCGCGCTTGGGGACAGCGACTACGCGGTCCGGATCGCCGCGACCGAGTCGGTCAAGTCGCTTGGGATCGTTGACCCAGTGGTCTTGGAAGCGCTTGGCGGCAATTTAGTGGATGACTTGGCATTGCTGCGAGTGACTCTCAATGCAATTTCAGGTTTTGGTGACAAGGCGTCGCCGATGATTGAAACCGTTTCGAATTTGGCCTCTCACGAAAAAGCCGAAGTGCGAGTAGCCGCGCTGAACGCGTTGGCCGCCATAGTCAAGGATCCAAAGCTGCTTGCCGGTCATTTAACAAAAGCACTCGATGACAAGGAATGGGAAGTCCGACGCGTCGCTGGCGTTGCGTTAGGCAAACTGGGACCAGAAGCAAAGGATTCGGTACCGAAGTTGTTTCGAATGCTGAGTAGTAATGAAGATCGGGATTTTGCGAGCAGTTCGTTGAAAGAGATCAACACGGCTCCAGTGGAAGCGATTCCGTTGTTCATAGAAAGTCTTGATTCCGAAGAGCGTCGAACCGCTTTCTATGCAGTCACTCTTCTAGGAAAGCTTGGGCCAGCAGCCTCCGAAGCTCTGCCCAAATTGGAAGCAATGCTGGCGAAGCCAAGCGGTGATTCGGGTAAGGGCGATTTGCGCAAGAAGTCTTTGGTAGAGGCTATTGCAGCGATCAAAGCAGAACCGAAGTAGTCGGAGCGCTATCTATCCGGCAGGTTTCACTTCCACTGCAGGTTTCACTTCCACTGCAGGCTTCACTTCCGCTGCAGGCTTCACTTCCGCTGCAGGCTTCGCTTCCGCTGCAGGCTTCGCTTCCGCTGCAGGCTTCACTTCCGCTGCAGGCTTCGCTTTCGCTGGAGGCTTGGCTTCTTCTGCCACTGGCACTTTGAAAGGACCATGTTCGGCAGCCATATGGAGGGTGATGTAGTACAAGCGTGCGGCTGACGCAATCTTTTTGTAATTGATTTTGGACGGCTCGTCCGTCGGGCGATGATAGTCTGGATGGAAGCCGCCAAACAAAAATGCGACGGACGTTCCTTTCTTGAAAAAATTGATCTGATCGCTTCTCCCAAAGACCCCTTCTTCATCGTACTCAAAAGCCAAATTGACATACTTGTTCGCATCCAAGATCAATTCCTTAAGTGATGTGTCTCCCTTTTCGCTGCCGATAAGATGGAGAGATTTTTCATTCTCGCTTGCCGGCTCATCCTTTTTCTCTTCGTTGCGACCTACCATGTCAATGTTGAGCATGCAGACCATTTTCTCAAGTGGCAGGATGGGATGATCGCAATAGTAGGCTGACCCCACCAAACCCATCTCCTCGGCTGCAAACCACATAAACAAGACGCTGCGTTTCGGTTTGATTGGGTTGGCCGCGATGGCCTTTGCGATGTTTAGTAGTGCGGTCGAACCTGAACCATTATCATCCGCACCCGGAAACATGGTTCCGCCCTGAATTCCCAAGTGGTCAAGATGCGCGCCGATGACAATGTACTCGTCACGCAGGGCCGGATCCGACCCTTGCTGCCATGCAAGCACATTTGGAACGGCGGCTGGCTCTTCGCGGATACGAAGTTGACACTTGACGTCCATTTCGAGTTGGTGCACTTCGACTGAATCTTTTTCTCCAATCTTCAACCAGTCCGCCGACCCTCCGGTTGCATTCACAATCAACATTGCGGCACTCTGCGAGATGGTTCCCGAGTTGCCGCTTTGGCCGCGACCAGCGCGTTGCAACTGAGATGTCGATTTAGGTTCGTCCGTGACGACCCGCAAGGTTGCCGCCGGGCGTTGGCGTCCAAGCACGAATGATGCTCTTCCTTCATTTTGCGTGTCGGTCACATAGACAACGATCTTGTCACGAAGCACATTGTCCTCGAGCTTAGGTGCTTCACCCACCAACTTCACGAACGCGATCTTTCCAGAAATCTCTGGCTGATTGCTGAATCGATCGAATCCAATATTCTTGAAGAACGGTATGGACAGGTCGGTAGGGCCGATCAGCTTCGACTGCGTAAGATCAAGCGTTTGCCGTGACATCGGCAACATCTGAAAGTAGGTCCCTCCATCTCCCATCGGTTCCAAACCGAATTCAGCAACCTTACCAGCTACCCAGTGCGAAGCCCGAACGTAGCCAAGCTGCCCAGTGCCACGGCCTTCGAAGCCAGGACCTGCCAAGATCGAAAGCCAAGCCTGGGATTGCTCTGCCGAGATAGAATCGAAACCGGTAACCAATGTTTCCGGTGGGGGCACGGCTCCTTCGTATTGAGCGATCGCTGGAGGCAGTTTCGCGAGCTGGACCATCGTTGCGACAACCACTGCGATAAAAGTAAGAGTGCGTACCAAAATAATCGTCCTCGGAATGGGTAAGTAAAAACTCGTAATTATCGTGGGAAAGCGGTGCACGAGTATCGCCAAAAAGCACCGTTCTCAGTACACAATATTCTGATCGCTAAAACCGATCGAGTCACAAAAATCGCTAAAATTCGGACACTTCTAGTGCCACGTATTGGAATTAACGTCGCACAGGAGACTACTCGTTCCCAGGCTCTGCTAGCCGTTGGGCGATAGCCCCGGTTTTCCAATTGATTGACATTCGTCGAGAACCGGGGCTATCGCCCTTCGGCTACCGACCAAATCATTTGCCGATTACGACACTCTTGGTTGCCCTCGATGCGAATTCGATGTTTCGCTGATCGCTCAGCAGTTCGTCTTGGTGGATGCGAATCAAATCGCTTGAATAACCATAATGAATCGGCCAGATTTTTCTGAGGGTGACATCCATTTTCGCATCGATTTCGACGTTGGCCACAATCGTCGATTTAGTAGCGGTGGCTAAAAATTCTCCGTTGCGGTAAACGAGAGTACCACGGCGAAATACCATCTTCGGTCTCGCGAACATGTGCTCTGGATTTTCGCAGCGCTCGTAGATTACCACGTCGGCAATTCCTCCGTCGCACAAGGTTCCGCGATCGAAAAGTCCCAAAGCTCTCGCCGGGCCCAACCGTGTCATCTTGATGATCTCGTCGAGCGAATACTCTCGCTTCAGCGACGCCAGGGAACTTGTGCTTTGAACATCCGCGTGTAACCGCTCAAAAACCGACATCCGAAAATCATAGCTCATCAAGAGATGAATCAAATGCGGGTAGGCCGTAAAAGGGGCGCCGTTTGGATGGTCGGTCGTCAAGAAGACTCGCAGTGGGTCTTCGATTCGAAGAAACAATTCAAGCCCGATGGCCCAAAGCAAGCTATGGACATACTGATCGTGACGGTATTGAAATGGCAATACGCCACAGCCCGCTTGGCATTCCAAATCCTGAAAGATGGTTTTGCGGGGGCGAGCCTGTTTGCGATTCGCAAACTGATGCATCGTATCGCCCGACAGCGTTACGGTTTGCCCAAATTGCATCTGACCTACATCGATCGAAAGATTCGATTCCGCGTTCACTCGGTCGGCTAACGCTTTGGCTGCCGAACAATATCCATGTGGGCCCTCTGTGCCGAAACAATGAAATTGAGCATGGGTCAAATGCAATCTGCGTCCTTCGACGGCATCGATCGTGGCCATGGTCGAAGCGATGTTGCCAGCAACACCTAAATTGCTGCAATGCACATGGAGCGGATGAGCCAGACCGAGCGACTCAACCGCATGCGACAGTGACTTCAAAATTTGGCGTGGCGTGATTGAAAAGTGCCAGTGTTTCTCGTCAACATCCAAATGGCGTTGATTGAATTTGAACGCGTCGATTCCACCTGCATTGACGACCTTGACTGCACAGCACTGATGTGCGCGTATCATCCAAGCAACATAATCATTGATCTGCGATTGCGGTGCGCCCTTGCTAATCCATTCCAACAGAAGTCGATCATTTCCAAGCAACAAGTATCCACCCGTATCTAGCCAGGGCGTATCAGCCATCTCAGCGTGGGCATGACGAGCATTTGCTGGCAACACAGCCGGTTCAAAACATGCCGTATAGCCCATTTCGAGATATCGTCGACCGGTTTCCCAAGTTCCAGGAACGGGAGAACTGAGCGGTGCAATCTTCTGCCATTCTCGTTCCGTGCATTCCAGTCGAGAACGACCGTGCCGAACCATCTCTGGCAACAATAGTCTTGCGATGTTGACTTTGCCCCCACCAATGTGCGTATGCAGATCGATTCCGCCTGCAACGACGATATGATTGCTTAAGTTGTATTCGGCATCCAAACGAGCATCGGTTGAAACCGACGATATCTTATCCTGAACGAGATAGAGATCACGGACTTCGGACTTGCTCACACCGTCAATGCATTCGCCTCCAAAAAGACGTGTGATCATGGTGCAAGCCTTGCCAACCAATAGGCCGCCGGGCGCACTCGCGACTTGTCACACTCTCGCGATGGTGACAAATGAGCGAGCAGAGTTTGATCGGCTCGAAAAATGTCTGCCGCGACTTCGGCACCGGCGACGGCAGTTGGGAATCTCATTGAGCCCGACGTCAGCTCAATCACATGAAATTTGCGACCCAACCAAAACACCATTTTCGCAATAAACGGATCGGTTGCAGCCGTTTCGTCGATGACGATCACGACCGAATCGCTTTCGAGCTCACAGGATCGAGCAAGCCAGCTTTCATAGCTATTGGTAAAGGTGTCAAAGCTAGGGTTACCATCGTGAAATCGGATGCGTCCGGGGAATCCAGTCAACCATGTGCAAACTTGCTGGAATGTCCCGTCCAAGGAAGTCCAAGGGAGTGCAGCACAGCGCTTTGTTTCATTTTGACTAGCGATCCAATGGAGCAAGCGTTCGACCCATAGATCCGTTTGTTCGACACGCAGGCTCGCAGCGGACCAGAGTACCGCAGTGTATTTTGCGGTGTCCATGGCAATAAAGAGCTGCGATGTCATTCGATTCGGCGAAAATTGCAACGTCGCTCTGGACCATTGAGTCAACGCGGTCGGAACCGATTCTATTTTGCAGGAAATAGACCAGGGTTGGAACCCCGCCGCCGTCCAAGCTGCCGTCGACTTATCCGTGAACGTCCCGAGAAGCAGAACCGTCTTGGGTGACGCGTTCTCGCTATTGAGCGAGTTTGGAATTCTTGGGCAATCGTCGAGCAACGCATCGCCACCAATCACAATCAAAAGATCGGCATGATCGCGTGCTTCGGCCAGTGAAACAGAGTGTATCCCCGAGCGTTGGATTGCTAGAACGTTTTTGAAAACATGCCCAGCTTCGGCGCAGTCGATCGTTCCGTTTACTTTCATCGCCAGGGAAACTGCGGCTCGGGCTGTTTGAACGCTTGCTACGCGCCCCGTAATCAAAACACGCTTGGCATTTTTTAGCAACTCGATCGCTGCAGCTGTTTCCATTTCAGTGTCAGTAACGGATTCGTTGAAGCTTGCGTCAAGCTGTGAACGGAGCTTCGCCAACTGAACTATCGATTTATTCTGAAGTCCGCAATCGATCTCGTTGAGGTCGTTTGCATCGCAAAGTAGTGAACAGAACGGGCAGATCATCGCCTAAGCGACCAGCGCCTTGAGCACATGATCGGTGATCTCGATCGTACCGAGCGAAGGCTGACCGCGACGAACTAGGTCGGCGGTGCGATGACCGGCTGCAAGAACACTTCGAACCGCTGTCTCGATCGAGACCGCTTCGTTTTCGAGCCCCAAAGAATGCCTAAGCAGCATGGCAGCGGCAAGAATGGTTGCAAGCGGATTCGCAATCCCTTTACCTGCGATATCCGGTGCTGAACCATGAATGGGTTCATACAAACCCGGACCGGATGAACCCAGCGAAGCACTTGGTAGCATGCCCAATGAGCCAGGCAGCATCGACGCTTCGTCCGTCAAAATGTCACCAAACATATTGCTCGTCACGACGACGTCAAAACTGGTGGGGCGGCTCAACAAGTGCATGGCCATGGAATCAACCAAGACAACTTCGTACTCGAGAGCAGGAAATTCTTCCTTCATGATCCTTGCTGAAACGCGTCGCCAGAGTCGCGATGCTTCCAGCACATTGGCTTTGTCGACCATGGTAAGTTTGTTGCGACGCTTCAAGGCCGCTTGAGCTGCCATGCGCACAATCCGTTCGACTTCACTGGTTGTGTAGACCGCAGTGCTAAAGGCTCGCTGTTGTCCATCTGGAAGTTCTTCAAGACCCGAGGGGCCAAAGTACAGACCGCCCGTGAGCTCGCGAAAGAAAAGAATGTCCGTTCCCTCGATGATCTCTCGTTTCAGTGGCGATGAGTCGAGCAGTTCTGCAAACGTCACGATGGGACGAAGATTCGCGAATAGGCCGAGCTCTTTACGGATCTTGAGCAAGCCGGCTTCGGGACGTGTCTTGGCGTTTGGATCGTCCCACTTTGGGCCACCGACAGCACCGAGCAAGATCGCTTCGGATGACTTGCAGGCAACAATCGTTGAGTTTGGTAAGGCGTCGCCCGTCTCATCGATTGCGATGCCTCCGATGAGGTGTTCGGAAAACTCGAAGTGATGCCCGAATTTGGAGGCAATAGACTGAAGAACTCGCACCCCTTGCTGAACCACTTCGGGGCCGATGCCGTCTCCCGGCAATAAAACGATCTTGGACTGCAAAATATTTGCTCGTGAACTTGGTGAAAGGATTT
This sequence comes from Pirellula staleyi DSM 6068, assembly GCA_945870455.1. Lineage (GTDB taxonomy): Bacteria > Planctomycetota > Planctomycetia > Pirellulales > Pirellulaceae > JBKCUI01. The sequence goes on from CAMBSL010000042.1 coordinate 18,196, forward strand.
GGGCGAACGTGCAACTGTTGTCTGGGCGAGATGCTTATCTATTTTCCATTCTGTCGTTCGACTTCAACAGCTTTTTCAATAGAAAAAGCCCAGGAGTTCCCTGAGCTTATTGGTCCAGTCAGTCCTTGGATCACGACGCGGGGCGTCGTGCAACTAAGGTCGTACAACTATGGTGGTTCTACTGGGCTTTACTGGAACGACTTACCGCAACCGCATGACTTGGTTGCGTTCGGGTTTTCGAACGTGAATCCTTGTCGTTCTAAACTTTTGTGCCAACCAATAACTGCACCGTCCAAGAGCAGTGCACTTTTCTTGTCCACCACGACTTCAACACCGTGTTGGTTGTATCGGCTATCTTTTTCGTCGTCGTACTTGTCGTCGAAGCTCAGGGAGTACTCAAAGCCGGAACAACCGCCTGCAACAACGCCAACCCGAACAAATGTGTCGACTGCTAGGTTGCCTTCGGAATGGGCTCGCTTGAGTTCAACTGCAGCCTCTTCTGTTACGTTTACCGCCATCGAATTACCTCAAAACCATGTTATGAAAGGATTTGCGACTTGGACTCGAAGTTGAAACTGTCGTCGCGGAGAAAGTTATTGTTGGACGTACTGTAGTATGCCTGTCTATAGTATGCCTGTTGAGTCGGTCTGGGCAAGTCAAAATTGCCTTTGCATCGTGTGCTAATCCTGCTATTCTATTTCCGTCGATGTTGCTTTTACATCGGTCCGAATTGATTTTGAACCTCAAACCTTACCCAAATCATGACAAAGCCACACCGAAAACTGAAGAAAGCCAACCACGGTCAACGTGCGGCAAATAGCAAAGCTCGTAAAGCAAAACGGCGTAAGGTTCGCACCTAACGAACGTTTTTTCAACTTTAAAGTGTGCCTAATGGGTTTCGTGGCACTACTAAAGGGCTTTTGATTGGATAATGGCTTGTGGTCGTAAAAGATTTCATTGTCGATCCTGATACGCTAGACTTCGACAACGTTGTGGCGGACATAGAGCAGATCCGCAAGTACAATCCTCAGCGTTTCGAAATGGAGCAATTGACGGCGATCATTTTCGAGGATGCCGTTCGAGTTGCTTGCGCTGGGTACAAAGATGTGACCGACCAAGAATTTTGGATTCGTGGTCACATGCCTGGCATGCCACTAATGCCCGGTGTGGTGATGCTCGAAGCGGCAGCCCAAGTTTGCTGCTATTGCTCTCACAAATACGGCCTGTTGGGCGATTCGATGGTTGGCTTCGGCGGCCTAGAGGAAGTTCGATTCCGCGATCCGGTCGTACCTGGCGACCGTTTGATTGTGATGTGCGAATTACTCAAAGTTCGAAAGCCGCGGCTGATCGTCTGCCGATTTCAGGGGGTTGTCAAGCGGAACATCGTCGTCGAAGGAATTCTCAAAGGCATTCCAATTCCGGTCGAATACTTGGCTTCAAAAAAATAAGCCTCTTTTCAGCGAGTAGCTATTTCGTCTCGAGGGTTTCGCATGGCACCCGCCCACTGCGACGGGATGCAACGGTGTAGAATCAGAGACCGTTAATCAAAACGTTGGTTTTCTGTTCCTGAAAAACGGCGAGAGCAAACGCAATCGGATTCGCAAAGGAGTGACAAATTGAGTGTCGAAACGGGATTTGAGACAATTAGTGCTGCGGTGCTTGGGGAAAGGCTTAAGAGCCATGGGAACTGCGTATTGATCGACGTTCGCATGCCGGGCGAGTTCCAAAGCGTGCACGTCCAGGGAGCCGTCAATCTTCCACTGGATAGTTTGACTGCCGAAAAGGTGCAATCCGCATGCAAAAGTGCAAGCCAAATTCCACACGTGATTTGCCAGGGTGGTAACAGAAGCCGAAAGGCATGCCAAAAACTTTCCGATTTGGGAGTTGCAACCGTGAATATCGATGGTGGGACTGCCGCTTGCTTGGCGGCGGGTTTACCCGTGGTCCGAGGAAAGGGCGCAATATCAATGGATCGGCAGGTGAGAATTGTCGCTGGCTCACTCGCCTTTCTCGGTGCTATGCTCGGATGGTTTGTTCATCCGGCTTTTCATGGGCTCTCGGCTTTTATTGGAGCTGGCTTGGTTTTCGCAGGCGTTTCCGATATATGTGGAATGGGAATGTTGCTTGCGAAAATGCCCTGGAACCAAACCAAGAACGCGTTGACTTGACACAAATATGAGAATAGTGATTGTTGGAGGGGTCGCTGGCGGTGCATCTGCGGCCGCGCGAGCTAGGCGTGTTAATGCCGATGCAGAGATTATCATTCTCGAGAAAGGCCCAGTTGTTTCGTTTGCAAATTGTGGGCTTCCCTACCACGTTGGCGGCGAGATCCAAGATCGAGGGAAACTTTTGGTCGCGACACCCGACCTCTTCTGGAATCGGTTCCGAATCGAGGTGCGAGTACAAAACGAAGTCGTGTCGATCGATCGAGAGGCCAAGACGATTGCGATCGTCGAACACAGTGCAGAGCATCCGGGGGGCCATCGGTCCGAATTGAGTTACGATCGATTGATTCTAGCGACAGGGTCGCAACCGACCACACCACCACAACTCCAGCCACTGCCGTCGAACGCATTTCACTTATGGACCTTGAATGACATGGATCAAATCATGTCCTTCATTGCGGATCACGCTCCGAAATCCGCAGTCGTGATCGGTGGCGGCTTCGTCGGACTCGAAGTAGCGGAACAACTTCATCACCGCCAAATGAACGTAACCTTGATCGACCGTTCCCCGCAGGTTCTACAACCGATCGATCGACTGTTCGCGAAGATCATTGAGGAGCATCTGGAATCGAAGGGTATTCGTTTGGTTTTGAATGCGTTCCTATCGAACGTTGTAAAGAAAGTTGATCGCGCGACGGACGTGGAACTGGCGGATGGCCGATCCATCCCCACCGATCTCTTGATCGTGGGGGCTGGAGTTCGCCCAAGAATTTCACTTGCCGAACAAGCAGGCTTGACCATTGGCAGTCATGGCGGCGTCGTAGTGAACGAGCACATGCAGTCCTCGGATCCGGATATCTATGCGGTCGGCGATATTGTCGAACTGCATCACGGAGTGACAGGGCAGTTGGCTCGCATTCCGCTGGCGGGGTCGGCCAACCGTGGTGGTCGAATCGCCGGCGAACATGCGGCCCGAGGACAATCGGATCCGATGGGATCCATACTCGGAACCGCCATTGTTCGAGTCTTTGATTTAACAGCCGCTTGCACTGGACTAAACGAGTCCGCGTTAAAATCCAAAGGGATCGAATATCGAAGTGCCATCATCCAAGCAGCCAGTCATGCAAGCTACTACCCTGGCGCTCAATCGATGCAACTCAAAGTCCTGTATAGTCCCTTCGATGGTAGGATCCTTGGGGCCCAAGCCGTGGGTGGTGAAGGTGTCGACAAGCGGATCGATGTTATCGCAACCGCGATTCACTTTGGCGGGACGGTTAGGCAACTTGCTCAACTGGACCTAGCATATGCGCCACCCTATGGCAGCGCGAAAGACCCAGTGCATATGGTCGCTTTTGCGGCATGCAATGATTTGGATTCGGCACCAACCTTGATTGAACCAACTGCATTATTAGATGGAAAACAGGTTGTCGATGTGCGAACGCAGCGCGAACGACAGCAGTTGCCGTTACCCAATGCTATCGCCATCGAGATCGACCAATTCGCGGAGCGATGGACGGAACTCGATCCCAATTTGCCGACCGTTGTCGTGTGTCATTCCGGCAAACGAGCTCACATTGGCGCGTGTTGGCTGAGGAACAAAGGCTTCAAAAATGTTTCCAATCTGACGGGTGGTATGTCGATGCGCTCGATGGACGCAAGTTGAGGTGCAAGTGATTCATGCCACTGGCTTTTACGCCACATCCTTCGTGCTCGTGCCCAGTCCTAACCTAATCCCGCTTCTTCGGCGGAGATGGTAAGCACGCAAACAATAGATCCGGCGTCAGTGTCCAGTACCCAACCCGGACACCTGAATGTGCCAAAGCGCACCCAATCCAAACATTGCAAGTGCGGAAAAGATGGTACTGGCCCGTCGCTTCGTAGAAAGCATCGCGTTGGTGATAGTGGGCATTGGAAATGGGTACCAAAGAACCCTCTGCGTTGTGCTTAAACGTTTTCGAAACAAATTGGCACAGGCGATTGAACTGGATGGGTGAGAGTCGAATTTTTCGCGATTTGGTTTCTTGCCATTCCATGTCTTCTAACAACTCTACATGGACAACCGTTTCGCCGAGTCCAGCAAAGGCGAATAGCACGTTGGAGACTTTCAAATCGTCCCACGTTTGTGTTTCCATATAGAATTGTCGATTGCCCCACCCAAATACTGCGAACTGGTAGCGCTCGTTAAACGCTGGGAAATCCGAGGGCATGAGATAATCCCGCCATGAAAACTCTTTTTCATGGATGGGCAGCACCAAATCGACGTGTACTCCGTTGTTGATCAAAAGGATATCGATACCGTCCGCTTCGGCGTGAGTGAATTCCTGGTTGACAGGTACATTTCCGAGAATCCAGGCCGCCAATGCAAACAGGATGATAAAAACGACGAATAACCCGGTGAAACGAAACAGCCATCGGCGCAGAAACCGAAACCAAGTATTCGGCTTCGTGCAAGCGTGCGATCGAGGTAATTCTAAATTAGCAGGCTCGATCGTCGTCATGGATGCATCTGTCGATTCTTGTAGAAGTAGTCTCCGGCTACTTCTACGGCGTTAACTGTTTTAGGTTCGAGCTTGCTGACGAGTTCCATGTTTCAGGTCGGCTGCGCGCCTCCAGGCTATGATGTTGAACCGCTTCGCGGTTTATCCGATACTCTTCGGGCAACTTCTAGTAAGTTCATCTACAGTCACTTACACTCTTTCGAAGGGACCCGACGTCCTAACCTTCGCCAGATCTGCCAACCGACCCGTCCGTGGACAACACCAAGCAACTGTGAAATAAAAATGACGTACCTCGCGTCGAACGCCATCCATCAACTCCGCAACCCATCGAGAACGATCGTACTGATCTTCTGTTCGATTCGACTGCTCCAGCCCATCCAAGCTGCTGACGAACCGAGCCGCGACGGCAAACGCTTAGAGAGTGCATTTGGACAAGTTGTTAAACCGTTCTTGATGCAACACTGCGTGCGCTGCCATGATGCCGACAAGTTAACGTCGGGCATTCGCGTTGATCAGCTCGATGCAGCATTAGAAGAACGACACATTCGGTTGTGGCAAGATATTCGGAAACAGATCGTTGATCAGGAGATGCCGCCCGAGGAAGAGACGCAACCGACTGAGGCCGAGCGGCAAGCTGTCGCTGAGTGGATCCATCAGGCTCTCGAAACGGCTCGATCTCGCCCTTTGCCGAACAATGGCGTCACCCGTCGACTGACTGTCGCACAGTACCGCAACACGTTGCGCGAGCTCTTGTTGTTGGACGACAACATGACAAACTTGCTCCCACCGGACGCCATTTCTCGCGATGGGTTTGTTAATAATCAAGAGACACTTCTATTCTCGCCCTTGTTGTTAGAAGCTTATTTTGAGGTCGCCGAGGAATCGCTTCGACGCTGCATTGTCGATCCAACTTCGAAACCGAAGATCCAAAATTTTCGCGTTGAGCTCGGCGATTCGATCAATTCCGAACCACTCCCCGACCCGCTCGTTCTCGGCGCGGGGAGTCTATTGCTGAAGAACAAAGACTTTTTGGTGAAGGAACTGACGCCTAACAAACCTTTTCAGTACGAGCCCTTTGCGATGAGGACAAAGTATCGGTTTATCGAGGGATACGCCGGAAATGATACCGTGCGTGGATGGAGGGAGTACGACAGTCTCTACCATTCCGTGTTCGCTTGTATCCGAGGCACCGATGGATACCCCAAGGGTCGAGCATACAGCACTGTCCCCCAAGGATTGTTGCTGCGTCCAGCTATTCCAAGTTCCGAACTTTTCCAGATGGCAAGCACTTACGGGCCAAAAGCCAACTTCAAAATATCGCTGCGTGAACTGCCAGAGGCGGGCCGTTTTCGCGTCAGTGTTATGGCAGCAAAAACCAACGACGGACTGTTGCTGGATCGCGGCGATCCAGCCCAATTGCCGGAACGCTTCGATGCAGTCCTTTGTCACGACCCTGAAACATCCCAAACCCTGACGATTGCGCATTCCGGTATTTACCAAGTCGACGTTTACCAAAGTGAAACTAAGTCCAACATCACATCGAAAAAACCCAAAGAAAAGCTGAACGATTTGACGCTAGCGTTGGGTGATCGCGAGTTTTCAGGCACGCTGAGTCAACCTGCATTCCTGGCGTTGAGACTCGATGCGGGTGAACTCCAATTGAATGCGCGACACCAAGGCTCTGTGCCCTTGGACAGAGTTGTTCTGACCCTCATACCGGATGATCATGAGGTTGCGAAGCGATTTGCTGTTTTCGAGAAACGCTCACCGCTGCTCGGCATTCACCTCGGATTGCGACGTGATTGCGGCAGCACACTTGCTCCCGTTGGAGAACCGCAAACCGTCTCCTCCGACAAACTGACTCGCTTTGTGTTTGAAGGTTCGATTAGGAACTTTCCCAGTCCAGATGTCGAGAAGGACAATATCAACTATCTTGCGGGAATCCGAGAGATTGGCGTGCGGAGCGAGTACACCGATGGTCGAGACATGCCTCGACTATTGATTCGGTCGGTAGAATTCGAAGGTCCATTCTACGATCAATGGCCACCGCTCTCGCATCAGAATATTTTTATCGATTCGGATCAAAAAAAGGGTTCGACCGTGTATGCACGCGAGATCCTTCGTGCGTTCGCTTCCCGAGCTTATCGCCGTCCCATTACCGACGACGAAGAAACGCATTTGTTGAAAGTGTTCGAGCAATCGTCGGCGGAGGGTGGTAATTTCCAGGACAGCGTTACGAGCGCGCTGCTAGTTGTACTAACTTCCCCGCAGTTCTTGTTCTTGATCGAAGATAGCGAGTCACCCGAACCAGAGCGATTGAACGAAAACGAGTTGGCTTCGAAACTCTCCTATTTCTTGTGGAATGGGCCTCCCGACCAAGAGCTGATGACGTTGGCAGCCAACGGCAACTTGAGCGATCAGATGCAATCCGAAGTGGGTCGCATGATGGATGATCCTCGCTTCTCGCGGTTTGTCTCCGAATTTGCATCTCAATGGCTGGCCCTCGAAAAATTTAGTGTGCTCGAACCGGACAGCGATCGGTTTCCAAAGCTCACTCGCGACACGCGAGCTCAACTGCGTCAGGAACCAATCAAGTTTTTGGAGTACCTGATTCGAAACAACCTTGCGTTGCAGAACTTAATTGAATCGGATTTCTTGCTTGCGAACGAAGTGAGCGCTAGTTTTTACGATCTCGCCGATAAGACCGAGAGCGGCTTCGAGTTTGTTCCCATCACACACAACCGACGCGACTTAGGCGGCATGCTCACGCAAGCGGCGATCATGGCGGGGCTCTCCGACGGCCGAGAATCGAACCCGGTAAAACGAGGAGCTTGGCTGGCGCGACGCATCATCGCCGAACCACCCGACGATCCACCGCCAAATGTGCCGACTCTTTCCGACGATACGAAAGGACTTTCGTTGCGAGAGCGAATCGAACGACACCGCACTCAACCTGGTTGCGTTCAATGCCATTTGAAAATTGACCCGTGGGGAATCCCTTTCGAAGAGTTCGACGCGGGTGGTCGTCTGAAACAGCAATCCGTCGACGCCCGCTCTACTTTGCCCGACAAATCGAACATTGCCGGCGTTAACGACTTGAAACGATATCTCTCGCAAGATCGAATCGATCAGGTAGCATTCAGCTTTCTGAAGCATCTGGCAACTTATGCAACCGGACGAAATCTAGCGTACAATGAACTTGAATCGCTGAAAGAAACCGGTAAAGCACTTAAGGCAAACGGCTACCGCATGCAAGATATGATCAGGTTTGTCATCAGCAGCGACATGTTTCTAACGAAATAAAGAAGACCGCGTTCACTCGTACTGAATGCACACCTCAAACACCCTACCCACCCCCCACCCATTTCAAATCCTCCGAAACATGAGTACCTCCAAACAAATTGACCGTCGTGCGTTTATTCGAGGGTTAGGTGGAGTTGCACTTGCTCTACCGGTGCTTGATGCCATGGGGAACGGAGTGACGGAGGAGATTCCACGCCGGTTCTGTGCGATCTATACGGCAAACGGGATGTCTCTCCCAAAATCGGAGCATGATATCAACGAGTGGAGTTGGTTTCCAACGGCAGAGAACAATAGCGAATTTGTTTTCAGCAAGTCGACCGAACCGCTAAGTCCGTTCCGCAAGCAGCTCAGCTTTATGGGTGGGTTGCATCATCCGTCCGGCCCCAAATCGGATCCACATCAATGCTCCGACATGTGGCTCACAGGCGCACCGCTGCATAACTCGAAACCAGGGACTTATAATTCCGTCGGACTCGATCAAGTTGTAGCACTTCACACCAAGCGATTTTGCCGGCAACCTTCGCTGGTGCTATCGATCGATGCCGGCACAGGATTCTTGTCTCGAACCGGAACGATCTCCTACAGCCTCGACGGAAGGCCGATTCCGGCCGAGAACAATCCCCGTCGCGTGTTTGATCGATTGTTTCGCGTCGACCGTGCATCGCTAACATCCGTACGGAACAAACTGCAACTTCGCATCAAGCTGGTTGATGCTGTGGGCGATAGCGCGCGAGCCTTGCAGCAACAACTCGGCAAGTCAGACCGGGAACGCATGGATGAGTATTTGACCTCGCTAAATGAAGTGGAGTCAAGATTGATCGCATCTGAGCAATGGATTGATATTCCGCTGAAACAACAGGACTATTCGCATTTGAACCTGGATGCGACGACCGAAGGAGAACCAGCAGATTACTATCGCAATATGTTCGATCTGATTGCGTTGGCGTTCGATGCGGACATCACGCGATCGGTTGCGTTCATGCTCAATCGCGAAGACGGAATGGGGATAAGCGATACTTTTCCGTTGAAGCTGGGACTTTCGCATACGCACCACACCTTGTCTCACGCGGGCGACAAGGAGGGGCAATTGCAGTTTGCCAAGTATGATTTGTTTTTGAGCCAACAGCTTGCTCACTTCTTGAGTCAACTAACCACTTATCAGGATCGAAATAGCAGTTTGCTCGACAACACGATTGTGATGTTTGGAAGTGGCGCGAGTACGACGCACAATCCGCGCAACTTGCCGACGTTGATCGCGGGTGGAGCCAATATGGGCCTCAAGCATGGGACATATTGGCGAAACGGGGAATCTCGGATGTCGAACATGTACCTCAGCATTCTCCAATCGATGGGTATTGAGCAAGGTTCCTTTGCCGACAGCACCACAACGCTCAGCAACTCGATCTTCGGTTGAGTGTTGTTCCAATGGGACAGTCCCAATAATGCCCAGGAGAAATCTAGCTTCGCATCTAGTGGAAGGAGTCAGCGGTTCTCCGTTTTTGAAGCGAGGCCACTTGCTTCAAACGGCAACCGGTGCTGAAATATGCGGGTGCGGATCGTAGTTGACCAATTCGAAATCCTCGAACGCGAAGTCTAGGATGCTTTCACGCTGCGTCTTGATCAACAACCGTGGCGTGGCACGTGGCTCGCGAACTAATTGCAGCTTTGCTTGATCAAGGTGGTTGTTGTAAAGATGCACGTCTCCGAGCGTATGAACAAAGTCACCGGGCTGCAGCCCCGTTGTTTGAGCCATCATCATCGTTAACAATGCATAGGAAGCGATATTAAAAGGCACTCCTAGAAATAAGTCTGCGCTTCGTTGATACAACTGACAGCTAAGCCGGCCATTCGCCACATAAAATTGAAAAAGTAAGTGGCACGGTGGCAACGCCATCTCATGAACATCCGCCACGTTCCAAGCAGACACAATCAATCGCCTTGAGTCCGGCGTATTGCGTATTTGTTGCTCGACCTGTTTGATCTGGTCAATGACACGTCCATCAGCGCATTGCCATGATCGCCATTGCTTGCCGTACACGGGACCTAATTCGCCGTTCTCGTCCGCCCATTCATCCCAAATCGAAACGCGATTGTCTTTGAGATACTGAATGTTTGTTTCGCCCCGCAAAAACCAAAGCAACTCGTGAATAATGCTTCGAATATGGACTTTTTTGGTTGTGAGAAGCGGAAAGCCTTGCGACAAATCGAAACGCATCTGTGCACCGAATAAACTGAGTGTGCCAGTGCCTGTCCGATCGGTCTTTGCGTCCCCTTCCGTCAAAACGCGTTGCATCAACTCAAGATAGATTTTTTCCATCATTGCTTTCGTTATTGCTTGCGAGCCATTAGCGTCCAATGTCGATCGCTTGTCATAGCAACGCAATTTGAATCCAAACCTGCGGCGACAGCGAGTTGCCCGATCTCTTCAAGAGTCAACGCAGCCTTCAAACTTTGCCTCAGCATTTCCCTGGCACTTTTTATCTCGTTGCCCGCGTAATGCAACACAATGGACTCAACTTGTTCGAGACTGTCAGGTCGACAAAGATCTCGAACAAACAACAGCCCACCCGTGCGCAAAACTCTCAATGCCTCCGGTAGAAAGGTCTCGTGTGTTGGCAAATGGTGCACCAACGAGTTGGACATAACCGTATCAAAATAACTTCCTTGAAAAATGAGTTTCTTGGCGTCAACAAATTGCAATTGGACTCGGTGCATTAAGCCCTGTACTTCAAGATTGTATCGTGCCAAGTCGAGCATCATCGTCGATGCGTCCGATGCCATTATGCGAACTGAGCTTTCTTGCTGGCATAATTCAATCGGAATCAGAGCCGTTCCTGTTCCAAGGTCCAAACAATCCTCACCAATGGGTCCGGCTGCAATCAAGTCCTCAACAAAACGGGAATTGACAGCCGCATGGTTCATCGAGTCGTACTCGATAGCTTCTTGGCGATCGTTCATGACTTCGGGTTCGAGCACACGGTCTAGCATTTGGAGCACACGGCAATTTAGAGAGTTTTTTAGAGAGTTAACAGCACGAGTCGGAGGGGGCATCGTTTGCGCCACGACGACGGGGACCAGGGATTTCGCGGCCAGTGTAGGTGATATGATTTTTGTCGTCGACGAATACGACTTTCGGATCAGGAATCTTGAGCTCAGCTCCTGTTTCCTGAACAAATCCAAACGTAGCGATGATGATCGTATCACCTGGTCGGACCAAATGGGCCGCCGCTCCATTGATGCAAACATCGTTTGAGCCAGGCTCGCCTAGAATCGCGTACGTTTCCAGCCGTGTACCACGCGTCACATTCCAGACATGAACCGCTTCAAAGGGTGCGATACTGGCTGCAATGAGCAAGTCGGGTGGCAACGTCAACGACCCTTCGTAATGAAGGTCCGCTTGAGTTACGGTCGCTCGGTGGATCTTGGATCTGAGAAATTTTCGGAACATACTCAGATTGTGCCGACTCGCGGCGATTCTCGCTAGCCTGAATCTGGCACGTACCTCCGGATGGCTCGACCCCTGACGCTACGGATTGGTAGCGAAACGGGGAAAGCCGTCCGGTGAGTCGAATCGCGTAAAATCCCAGCCTCTGGAGCGCGATGGTGTCCGGGACGGATTCGCAGCTCCTGAATCGCGTTGGCGTGCATTTCAGCAAAGCAAAAAATGCTAGACTATTTCCGTCAAACGCTGGAATCTCATGATCGATGGAATGCCAGACGACAATCTCAAGAAATTGACGATTGGAAGTGCGAGCTAATCACGGCTTGCGTTGAGCTTGCTATTTCGACTAATTCATTCACACTTCAACTCTAGGTACCACAATGATACAACGATTTCATCAAACTCTTAACAGTACTCGCCGTCGATTCTTATCAACTTCGATCGCCGCTGCGGTTGCGCCGATGATTGTCCCTGCGCATGTGCTGGGGCGCGCAGGAGCGGTCGCCCCGAGCAACAAATTGACGCTGGGTGTGATTGGCATTGGTCCGCGATGCACTTACGACCTTTCGGCGATGCTCAAGTTCGAAGACGTGCAAACGGTGGCAATCGCAGATGTACAAGCTAGCCGACGTGATGCAGGAAAACAGTTGGTTGACAAGCACTATGCGAACGCAGACTGTGCTCTCTATCGCGACTTTCGCGAATTGCTTGATCGAAAAGATATTGATGCGGTTTTGATTGCCACGGGTGATCGTTGGCATGCCTCCGCTTCGATGATGGCTGCTCAAGCCGGCAAAGATGTCTACAGCGAAAAGCCCTGCGGATTGACCATTGAGCTGTGTCAACAACTTGCGGATACCATGAAGAAGACCGGAAGAGTCTTTCAGGCGGGAACGCAGCGGCGAAGTGTTCCGAATTTCGAACAAGCCGTTCGCCTAGTACATCAGGGAAAGATTGGAAAAATGCACACGATGATTGCATCGGTCTACATGCCGACGCTTGATAACGCATGGCTTGCCGGTGAAGCGACGCCATCGCGCGAAGTGGTTGATTGGAACTTGTGGCTCGGGCCTGCTCCTTGGCGTCCCTACAACAGCAAGTATGTCTCCGGAGGATGGCGTGGTTATTACGACTTCGACTCGGGTGCGCGTTTGCTCGATTGGGGTGCGCATACGGTCGACTTATGCCAATGGGCCAATCAAGCCGATCAGACGGCACCCATTACGTACGAGCCGTCCGAAACAGGGATCACCTGCATGTACGAAAACGGTGTCAAGTTAGTTCTTGATTTTTTGGCTACGCCATTTGGTGATCGCGGACCAAACTGGATCACCAAACTTGGGACCTGTCCCGTCAAGTTTATCGGCGATGAAGGCTCTATCGAGACGGGCGACAGCGGAGGCACGGAAGTCTCCTCACCCACCCTCAAACGCGAATTACAATCCGCTGCCTCGAAAGTAGTTGGGCTCGATGTGTCTGCCCATGCGCGAAATTTCTTTGACTGCATCAAGACGCGAAAGCCGCCAGTCGCCAATGCAGAGGTGATGCGTAATTCGCATGTTGCATGTCACGCGGCTGCGATGTCATGGATGTTGAAACGCAAGTTGACTTTCGATCCAATCGCTCAGGCATTTGTGAATGATGAGGAAGCGAACGGTCTTCGATCTCGACCAGCGCGACAGTGGGCTAATTGAGATGATAAGCACATCGGGTTGAGTCTTCGGGTGAAACAAACTGCTAGCCGAAGGGCGCTAGCCCCGGTTCTCGACAAA
>CAMBSL010000043.1 GCA_945870455.1 Pirellula staleyi DSM 6068
AATATTCCGCTGAATTCAGTCGTTCGATGACCACGCGTTTTCGGCAAGCTCATGGATCTTGGCTAGTATCGCTTTGAGCTGTGCGTGGAGTTCGGTTGATTGCACTTGAGTAATCGCTTGTTCGGCGCGAAGACCGAAAACGGCTCCTCGCGCGTAAGCGTGGCCGGTGAGGGCGCGTTTGAGCTGCGTGATCGCGAGGGCTCTGCTAGTGACGTCGTCCAAATCGAAGCAAGTGGCCTGGGCAAGACCTCCCATGATGTCCATGCAGGCTCTCGTGAGTACCATTGAAAATGACGATTTTTTCGAGTCGTTGTTGGCAAGTTCGATCGCGGCTATCAGAAGTGATTGGGCTTGCTCGACCGTTGCGTTGTTTTTGCAATCGGAAGGTTCGTTGGCAGTATCAAAGGGATGACATGGTAGACTGTGCAACCACGGTTCAATGGGTTCCATTTCGCTGGTATTGTTTTGCTCAGGGATTGGCAAACCTTCTTCTTGCATCGACAACTCGAATGCTTCTTTGGCTGACATTCCGTCTGCGGTGCATTCGGCAATTCGCCGAGTCATCCGTTCGCCACGCAATTGATTCTGACGCTCCAGCCTATCCATCACATGGACTTCATCTTCCAATGTTGGCTCGCTCAAGTTGACGTCGGCCGTGCTCTCAACGATACCGGACGCCTGGTCCTGTTCCGTCCATAGTTTTTTGTGGACCAGTGCCGCGATGCGTTCGATGCGAGTGGCCAGAATTTTCGGGTCTTCAGCGGCCTCTTCGTTTAGTCCGTATTCTTGTAGGCCTTCGCCCAGCGAGCGGATTGCGGTTCGTAGGAATTGCATCTTTTGAGCAAGTTGCTGAATGTCGCGTTTCTCGTAGTATTCGCCTTCATCGGTCACTTTCAAGTTAGAACAGTACCGTTGTTGGATCGCGTCGAGCAAATGAACAATGGCAATGTGACCCTCCAGCGATCCGAATTGCGTTTTGACAAAGCAAGAGGGCGGTTCGTCGAATGGTGCTTTCTCCGCCTCCTCGATTTGAAACAGTGGCGTCAGGTCTCCTTCGGGTGAAATCAACAAACTGAACGTGTCATGCCCCGGCGCCAACTCGATCATCAAGGTGAACGGATTAGGGCCTGCGGAAATCGGCGTTGAATAGAAATAGAGAGGCAGGATCCATTTCGCGAGCGGTTCGTGCCGAGATTATCTCAAATCGAAGTTCGGGAAATCGAGACCGCACATAGGAAAGTTTCGTGTCCACCTGTTACCCCCATAGATTCCGACTTCTGGATGGGTGAAGCTACGTTGTAAGCGATAGTACTATTAAGCGATGATGTCTTGAACAACGCGGCCATGAACGTCTGTTAGCCGGAAGTCTCGGCCTGCGTGCTTGTAGGTTAGTCGCTTGTGATCTAGTCCGAGTTGGTGCAATAGAGTTGCATGCAAGTCGTGCATATGCACTCGCTCGTCGATCCCAGCAAATCCTAATTCGTCCGTCTTGCCGTATGCAAAACCTGATTTAATACCTCCGCCTGCAAGCCATACGGTAAAACCTCCTGGATTGTGGTCGCGTCCCGTTCCTTTTCCCTCGGAGTACGGTGTTCTTCCAAACTCGCCTCCCCACCAAACGATCGTATCGTCAAGCAGTCCTCGTTGTTTTAAATCCGTTAATAAGCCTGCAATCGGTCGATCGACGGCTTTTGCATGGTCGGCATGTTTGGGTAGATCCGAATGCTGATCCCAGTTCCCGGAATCACTTCCGTAATTCACCTCGATGAAGCGAACGCCTGACTCGCATAATCTTCTGGCTAGCAAGCACTTTTGACCGTAGTCCTTGGTGACGGGATCGTCGATACCATACATGTTCAGAGTTGCTTTCGTTTCCGTTGAGAGATCGAGTATCTCCGGTGCCATGCGCTGCATTTTCCATGCTAGTTCGTAAGACTCGAGGGCTGCCTCCAACTCGGAATCATAGGTCGAACGTCGATCTAGTTGGATTCGATTGAGGCGTTTTAGCACATCAACTTGTTTTGCAACTTCCGATATCGGTAGGTCATCGCGAGTCAGGTTTTCGATAGCAAATTGCTCTGCGCTGGTGGACACCAGTCGTGTACCTTGGAATTTCGGCGGCAAGAAAGCAGCACCGTAATTGCGAGGTCCGCCTGGTGCTTTAGGGGTGATCGAAACAAACCCTGGTAGATTCTCGTTTTCCGATCCCAATGCGTAGTTCACCCAAGAGCCCATGGACGGTCGAGTCATATTGGTGGAACCAGAATGCAAAAAAAGCGTGGCAGGCCCATGTGCCACACCTTCGGTATGCATGCCATGCAGTAGGCAAAGGTCGTCAATATGCTCTGCCGTACCTGGAAACAATTCGGATGCCCAATGGCCCGATTGACCGTATTGTTTGAACTTCCAAGGAGAAGCTAACAGTTTTTGCTCGGTTGCTTTCCCAGTTTTTGCAAGTTGACGAGCATCATTGAAGGTTAGCAGTTCGCCGTGCCGTTGGTTAAGTGCCGGTTTGTAATCGAAGGAATCGACCTGGCTCACGCCCCCGAACATAAAGAGAAAAATGATTCGTTTTGCTTTGGGAGCATGATGTGTCCCGACCAATCCTCCGTTCGCTGCGGGTACAGCAAACGTGCTGCCCAGGAGCGCGTTCGCAGCCACGGCTCCAAAGCCACACGCCGATTGACGCAAGATAAGGCGTCGACTCATTAAATTGTCAAACATGGGAAATGCCTATTCGAGGTATCTGAAATCGATGGACGCAAATAACGAGTGCGTCAATTTCTCCAGCGAATGTGGGTTGGTAGAGTCGAGGTTGGATTGGAAAAACTCTAGGCACGTCTCTAATTCAACGAGGTTCGGAGGTCGTTGGAAACAGAGTTGAAATGCTCGTTCGATCCAGATAGTCGGATCTTGAGTTTCGCTTTCCGATCGCAATCTTGAAGCCATCGCTTTGGCTCTCGCTCTAACCCAATCACTATTCATCAACACGAGGGCTTGTGTGGAGACAGTGCTGCGAGAACGTTGCCCAACGGACATTCCTGTACTGGGGAAATCAAATGAACCCAAGAGTTCGGGCAATGAATTCCGGAAGAGCGGATGGTAAACGCTACGTCTTTGCGATGAATGTTTGTAGTTCACATCGGACTTGGTCTCAACCATAAGTGACCCACCCATGGCCAAATCGAGTTCACCACTAGCTTGCAACATGGCGTCGCGAAGCTCCTCGGCCGTCAATCGTCGTTGATGCCCGCGCCAGTAGAATCGATTGTCTGGATCAATCTGCAAAACGCGGTCGTCTGCGGCGACCACTTTTCTGCGATAAGCGTCCGAGTGGACTATCAATCGAATGAGATGTTTCGTCGACCATCCGCTACGAATGAGTTCGGTCGCAAGCCAATCCAACAAATCTGGGTTGGATGGGGTTGTTCCAGTGGTGCCAAAGTTATTGACCGATTCGACCAACCCCTGGCCCATCATCCATGACCAGACTCGGTTGGCATAAACCCGCGCTGTCAATGGATTCTCCGGTGCCGAAATCCATTTGGACATTTCTAAACGTCCACTTGCTCCAGTTGGTATGGCCGTTTTTTGATCGTCCGTAAGGGCAGATAGGAAGCCGCGAGGAACCACTTCGCTTAAGTTGTGAACGTCTCCGCGAATATGTACCGGGATATCTTTCGGTGGGGATTCTTCAACAATGGTCAAATACCTGGGTCTCAGGTCGACCTGTGCTTGTAGCTTTTTTTGATTTGACTCCATTTGTTTGACTTCGTCAGCCAATTGCTTCAAATCCTTTTCCTTTGCTAAATCGGGCCCATCGCTTTCTCCCTCTTTTTTGGGCTTGGCTGCCAATTGTTTTTTCTTGGTGGCTAATTCCTTTGTCAGAGTCTTCAATTGCGTTTCCAAATCAACAAATCGTTTCTCCTCGTCCAAACCGAGTGGCAGCGGCAGATCGATCCAATTGGACACATTTGAATGCCGCAGCGCGACAGCCGATTTGAGAATCCCTGCCATCGCGTAGTAATCGCGTGTCGGAATAGGATCAAACTTGTGGTCGTGGCAACGAGCGCAACCGATGGTTTGTCCTAGAAATGCTTGGCCAATGACATCTAATTGTTCATCGACGTAGTCCATCTCCAATTGTTGCTTGTCTTGTTTTTCAAAATTCGTATCCCCCATTGCCATAAAGGTCGTTGCGACCAACTGCAGATAGCGATCATTTGGATCGTCACTTTTCAGGAGGTCACCGGCGATCTGTTCACGGATCATCTGATCAAAGGATCGATCCTGGTTATATGCCGTGATCACATAATCTCGATAACGCCATGCTTCTTTAAAGACGAGACCACGGAGAGTTACTGATTCTGCATAGCGAACAACGTCCATCCAACGTCGAGCCATCGATTCTCC
This sequence comes from Pirellula staleyi DSM 6068, assembly GCA_945870455.1. Lineage (GTDB taxonomy): Bacteria > Planctomycetota > Planctomycetia > Pirellulales > Pirellulaceae > JBKCUI01. The sequence goes on from CAMBSL010000043.1 coordinate 4,414, forward strand.
ATATTGAGGTGTTCCAAGAAGTCGTTGGGCTAGTTCGTGGTAGTCGCTTTCGAAATCCGAAGAAGACAACATCGTTTGAATGGTTTCTGGGCTTGGCGGCAACCCAGTCAAATCGAGATAGAGCTTTCGAACCTGGTCGCGACGCTGGGCAAGCGGCGCCGCGTGAATCTCCATCTCGCTCAACTTTTGATCGACAAATCCATCGATGGATGCGTAAGTGAAATTCGCCGTTCGCAATGGTTGGTACGACCAATACTCTTTGACGGAAATCTGCTGCAACGTACTGGCCGTCTGATCCATCGGCTCCCGATCTTCGCGAGGATCAAAAGCACCATCGTTAACCCAAGCTTCCATGAGCGCGACCAAATCCGAGGGCAGCTTCTTATCGGGCGGCATTTGCAGCTTTGGATGGTCAAATCGAATTGCCTTGATCAACAAACTCTCTTCGGAACTGCCCGGCACGATCGCTCGACCCGAATCACCACCTTTCTCCCAACCATAGCGAGAATCCAATACCAAGCCTCCATTCGACTCGGTCTCACGCGAATGACAAGGCAAACAATGTTGATTCAGCGTTGGACGAACCCATTTTTCAAATCGGTTTTGCTTATCAATATCGATGTTTGCGGACGATTGTCCGAAAAGTTTAGCTTCATCCAAAAAGGCGAGAGAGATCAACAAAATCAAAATGGCGCAGTGGCCAACGTTTCGGCTGAATAAACTCATAAGGCCCCCGATCCTGAATTTATCTTTCGACCACATCATTTGGTAGTAACTTTGAAATCGTGGGTCGAGTTCTTGGATGGCAAATCGATATTCTCAACATGCTGAGCTTTGCTTAACGGCTTGCCTTGAATCGATTCGCCAAAGGCGACTCCATCAAATGGCGAAATCGTAACGATGTACTTGCCACCTACGACTCCTTGGTCCGCTGATAATGAGTATTTGCCTTGCTTGATCTGCACCATCGAACCAGGACCGGAGTTACCGGCCAAGTGGTCCGGTTCAAAGTTGATTTCGCCAGCTGGTACTGGCTTCCCATCCGACATACTGATTGAACCACTGAGCGTATACCGTTCTGGTCCATCCCGTCCGCCACATCCCGCTTGAACTACAATGACAGCAAACAAGGATAACAACGCAGTTGCCTGTGCCATTCGATTTGAAATTCTGTTCATACATAAAGCTTCGTAGAGTGTTTAAAGACTCCAGTACAGGGATTTGGTAGAGTCATGGGAGTTTCAATGGATCGACAACGTGGAGACCAATCGATCGAATGCAAATTGCCTCGATCGCGAACTTGTGCTCAACCTACTGAGCACTACTCAAGTGAACCGCCGATAGGCAATCCATCGTTGCGATTCGCCATTTGCCGATACGTTGTAATGTCGATACTCTGGCTCACAAATTGTACAGAACCATCGCAAAGCCCAAAATGGCATCCACCTGTGTGCCTGCTACCGAAAACTCGGCTCACAAAATTGAAGCAATCTGCGATCCCAATACCGCATTCTCTTTGCGCATTGATTTGCAAGACAGCGGCTGCAAAAGTAAGGGGGACGGCGAAGGCGTTATCTGCTTTCAAAGAAGATGCCCAGCCTGCGTGGAAACCATCTGAGCGCATATTTGGAGTCGGCATATATCGACTTTCGCCGATAAGAAAAACGTTTGTCGTGCCGTCGGTAATTTCAGCCATGCGAGTTTTCGAGTTGGCGTAGATCACACCACTCTTGAAGAACACACGTTGAGCCAATTGTGTGGAGCAAGGTGGTCCACCCACGCCGGTCGTTGGACCACCCCCTTGAACACCCAGAAAATTGCTATTGTTAATCGTCGATTGCGAATTCGGGTCGGATGGGCACTGGAATTTAGCATTGTTTAATCCGAACAAAACTGCGTTTGGAGCGTCGCCTGGAATATTGGACGATCCGGTAAATCTCTTATTGAAGTCGAACCGGTTGTATAAATTTGTGTCCTCTAAAAACGGCAAGATGAGTACAGTCCAAGGGGCCTGCGTTCGATCCAAGCCGGTCCTGCAAAAATTGGAGTCGTTTAAGTTTGCGAGCGCTGCCGGAGTGTAGCTGACAATTCCGCCCGCTGCAAAACTCCTAAAAGCACCCTCATAGTTGTGGCAAGCCAGCGCTATCTGTTTGACATTGTTCGAGCACTGCATTCGACGAGCTGCCTCGCGAGCGGCTTGAACCGCAGGCAATAAGAGCCCAACCAAAATCCCAATGATGGCAATCACCACCAATAATTCAACCAACGTAAAACCACGCCTTATTCTCATCACCAGTGCTCCCTAACCGAATTAATGAATCCCCTGAAAACCAAACATCAGTCCTTCAATGGTTCGCCTAGTCGCACTAAAGAGCTTTAAAGGAGAAAATTGGACAACATTTTATGATAAATTGGGAAGTTCGTCTTTGTGGACGTCCAAAAACCAAACTTCGGCTCTTTCGAACCACGTCGCAGGGCGTTTGGGCTCGCGGTAGCTTTTTGCTCATTGGGGCTGTTGTTACCGTCGGCGAAACAATTTGCACCATTCCGAGGAACAGATCCAATGACTGACCCCACGGGTTCTAAGAAAGAGTGCCGAATCGAGGAGTTCGTGCGGTTGCTCGGGGAGAACCAACATAGAATTTTCGTTTACTTGATGAGCATGATGCGCGATCGGGCGGCAGTAGAGGACGTGCAACAAGAGACTAATTTAGTGCTGTGGCGTGAATTCGATTCGTTTGAGCCCAACAGTAACTTTGCTGCTTGGTCTTGCCGTGTAGCCTTCAATCAGATGAGGGCTTGGCGGAAAAAGCAACAGCGTGATCGGCTTGTGTTCTCAGATTCGTTTTTAGCCGCGTTGGCTGCTGAACTCGATTCGCAAACAAGCAGCTTCGATCGTCGACTGGGCGCTTTAGAGAAATGTTTGGAACGCTTGCCGGACCGCCATCGGGAATTGATTCGATACCGATACAACTTCGGAAATGCCATTGATGAGATTGCGGTTCGCATGAAGAGGGGGCCGGATGCCGTTTATCGACTGCTAAGCAGAGTGCGATGTAGCCTTTCGGAGTGCATACAGTTAACCATAGAAAAAGAGGCATAGCGATGAACGACGCAGCCCGCAGGCAAGAGTTTCAGGAGCTAGCTGACGCTTGGATTGACGGTCGCGCGACGGAGGAGGAAACGCGACGCATAGAACAATTGGCGACTTCATCGCCAGAATTGATGCGTCAGTTGGTTGACATGAGTTTGCTAAACGCTTCACTGAGTTACGTAGCGGATTCCTCGTCGCCATCGCTAAACATGAGGTCTAATAACGAACAAGCGACAGATCAGGGACCATTCCGCCATTTGCGCTTTACTCAAAATTATCTTGTCGCAATCGCGGTAACCATGTTGATGGGTATGACCGTTTCCTTTTTGTTGTGGAAGGCTCTATCCGAAAGGCAAACCTTCGCAAGCCTCGAATCCATAGCAGGGACACGTTGGATTTCAGCCTCGACACCGACTAATTCGGGTTCGCAAATCGGCAGTGGGCATTTGAAATTGGCTGCAGGATTGGTCACGATACGGTTCGACGTAGGCGCTGTTCTCGAGCTCGAAGGACCTGCTGACATTGAAATCATTAATCGAAAAAGATGTCGATTGAACTCCGGTAAACTGCTCGCAACCGTTCGCAATCATTTTCGTGGGTTCGTCATAGAAACCCCTAATGCAATCTTAACCGATCAAGGAACCAGTTTCTGTGTGAGCGTCCAACCAGATGGCGAATCCAATATGCAAGTTTTGGAGGGGCGGGTTGATGTTGAGGACCGAACGACGGGCGTCGAAAAAACCGTATTGGGACAAAGAGGAGTTCGAATGACGCGAGGCGCCATTTCAGATTCGTTTGATGTTGAGCAAGGAACGTTGGAGAGAGCTCCGATGCATCCCAGCGAAGCCAATGTCATCTATCTACCGACATCCGTCGGGAAGGGAGCAGATTATTGGGTCCAACGCAATGAATCGCGGCCTGGATCCGAGTCCCAATATGGCATGCCGATTTTGCTTGTAAAATGGTCGAAAGAGGAATGTCGAATCTACGATCGAAAAGCCTATTTGAGGTTTGATTTGTCAGGGATACCCAGCGACCAACTTTCGAATGCATCTTTGACTTTGAACGCGATCCCTTCAGGTTTGGGATTTGCGTCGATGACGATCAACTCGAAAATGGCCATCTATGGCGTTCATGATGACTTGTTGGACAGCTCGCAAACGGACTCCGTTTGGGGCAATGCTCCTGCAAGTTCTGAATTGGGCGGTTCGGTCGATTTGAATTCGGCTCAGTTGCTTGGGAAGTTCATCATACCTCAAGGGGTTCAGGAAGGAACGTTTTCCATTCAGAGCGACGAACTTCTGAAATACTTGAAAAAAGATCCCAATCGAATTGTTACGATGATCCTGGTGTGCGAGACTCAATCGGTAGCTTCAATGTCGCTTGTATTTGGTTTTGCAGGCAGTAACAACAGCATCCATACGCCTCCCACCCTTCGTTTAGAATTTCAAAAATAAAGTAAGCGATTTCTTTGCATCGACCCGGGCTGTTGTTCCGCGATACATTGAAATCTTGCATTACCTGGCACGAGCAAAGCCGGAATACCGCGAGTGCTCCATTCCAAGTTGCATCGCCAGCATCAATTACCGCAATGCTACCAAACGTGGCTGCAGCAGAAGAGAGGTAGAGAACGCAATGCGCGTAACACAGGACCATTTGACCGGCCCTAACAAAGGATCGGGACATTGGTCCCAATCTACTTTTGGTGTTTTTCTCAATCGTACGCGGTTTCACGCGGGAGTCCTACGCGAAAAATCGTACCGAGCGAGTACGAGAACCATTTTATTGAGTAAGATTTCGGGTCGTCAATGCTGGCAATCAGCGAGAATTGTCCTTTATTCGAACCCATTACTCCCGTATCCTATCTAGTGTGCGAGCCGAACTTGGCTCAGTGAAAAACACGTTTGCGTTGAATCTGTGCAATCCTTATGACCAATAGCAACTTCAAAGTGGAATGGGCTCCTCGAGTCCACAAACTGCCTCCCTATCTTTTTGGGCGAATCAATGCCTTGCTCTACCAAAAAAGACGAGCCGGTCAGGACGTCATCGACATGGGCATGGGAAATCCATCCGACCCGCCGGATCCCCAAGTTATCGCGAAGCTTTCCGAAGCGGCCGGTGATCTCGGCAACCATGGTTATTCCAAAGCCAATGGTATCCTTAATCTTCGCCGTGAGCTAACTAGTAAATACCTTCGCAAGTATGGCGTTCGTTTGGATCCAGAAACCGAAACCATCGTATGCTTGGGATCGAAAGAGGGATTTTCGCACATGTGTTTGGCCCTCATGGGAGCAGGCGATACCGCCATTATTCCAGCGCCGTACTTTCCTGCCCACATGTTTGCGGTCGTGCTCGCATCTGGAAATGTGGTGGCACTGGATGTTTCCAATACGGAAAAGTATCTGTCCAACATCGCTTATACCTGCGAGCATTTTTATCCTCGCCCAAAGCTTCTTATCATAAATTATCCACATAACCCTTCCTCGGTGACCGTCGAGCCCGAGTTTTTTGTTGACGTGGTCAAGCTTGCCAAACGCTATGGATTGATGGTAATCAGCGATTTTGCATACGCGGATGTCGCATACGACGGGTATGTCCCCCCCTCGTTTCTGTCCGCTCCTGGGGCAAAAGATGTGGGCGTAGAGTTCACAACCATGAGCAAGGGCTACAACATGGCAGGCTGGCGTGTCGGATTCTGTTCGGGGAATGCCGACATGATCAAAGGGCTTGCGACGATTAAGGGCTACTATGATTACGGCATGTTCCAAGCCATCCAAATCGCGGCGATTGTTGCGTTGCGGGACACCGAAGCGACAGTCGAAAAACAGTCGATCATCTATCAAGGACGCCGCGACGTCCTGATCGAAGGACTTCGCCGATTGGATTGGACTGCGACAATTCCCAAAGCGGGCATGTTCGTCTGGGCCAAAATCCCTGAGCCTTGGGCATCGCAAATGAACTCGGTCGACTTTGCCATGCATTTGCTGGAGCACGGCAACGTGGCTGTCAGCCCTGGTGCTGGCTTTGGTCCAGTGGGCGAAGGCTACTTGCGAATGTCGCTCGTCGAAAACGAATCGCGATTGAGGCAAGCCGTCCGTCAAATTGGCGCTTGCCTGGATCGCAAAAGCACGCCCGAGCTTCAAAAGGCTTAGATCGTTTAGGGCTAGCCACAAAAAGGCACATAGATCACAAAAATTGATTTAAAGGACGTATTTCTTGATGTAAAACTTGGGGGCTCCAAAGTTGATGAGGAGCCCGTGTCGAAACTTAGTTGCCTTGAGGTATCCCAATAGCTGCGCGATATCTGCGTCGGACGTTTCGCGGACCGCTTTTAGTTCGAGAATCAAAACGTCCTCAACAATAAGATCCATTGTCTCCTCAATGAGTTCTGTTCCATCCTCGTCATGAATCATAACGGATGGCTGCACTCTGACCAAAAGACCCGCTTTCCTAAGTCGATAGTCGATGAATCATGCCGCGTTCATAAACTTTCTCTCTGAATCCAGGTCCGAGATACTTATGCAACCCAAAGCCTGCCTCACGAATACCATCACAGATTTTATTGACGTCCGAATCCGGCAAGTCGGTTCGTGGACGAATGAATTGAGAATGGGGTTCGGTCATTTCTAGCCACCAAATGGCACAGAGTTCACAAAAGGGAGATTTTTCAGGACGTCTGATTTTTACTTAGATCTGGTTGCAAGTGAATCGATTTGGTTTCTGAGCTTTATACCTTCAAACTGGTTCCATTTTGTGCCCTTTGTGTTTTTTTGTGGCTAGCCCATCATGAGGGTTGGGCTCATTCACGTCCAATCTTGGCAAAATCCGGCGTTTTCATCCAAAGAATCCTAAGGCCATTAAACACGACTAGCACTGTGCTCCCCTCGTGACCGAGCACGCCAAGCCACAGTGGGAGACTAAAAAACGTTGAAATGACGAGAATGGCGATCATGGCAAAAGCGAAGATCATATTTTGCCTGACACGTTTGCGTGCGAGGCGACTGATCCAAACTGCAAAAGGCAATGCTCTCAATCCGTCGCGCATGAGAACTACGTCCGCAACCTCCAATGCGACATCCGTACCAGCACCACCCATCGCAATTCCAACTTCAGCGGCGGCAAGTGCAGGTGCATCATTGACTCCATCGCCTACCATCGCGACATTGGAACCCCGATCCTCAAGCCGAGTAAGTTCGATCACCTTTTGATCCGGCAAAAGGCCTGCTCGCACCTCATCAATACACAGTGTTTGGGCGATGGATTTTGCGACCCGTTCATGATCTCCGGTGAGCATAACAAGAGTTTTTATCCCAAGTTTCTTAAGTGTCACCATGGTCGCAGTCGCTTCAGGCCGAAGTTGATCTGCCACTGCAATAACACCGAAAAGCGAGGGGTCATCGGTGACCACCATGAGCGATGTTTCGCCCCGTTCGCGGATGCGTTGCGATTGCTCAACTATCGATTGTGGGAGAGGGATCTCATGCGATGCGAAAAGCCCTTCGCGGCCCACTCCAACCCATGTTCCACCGACACGAGCGTGAATGCCTAAGCCTGTGTGACTATGAAAGTCTTCGATGGGCTCCTCGGACATGGCTATTTGACGAGAGCGAGCTTCTGCTATCACAGGGATTCCAAGGGGATGTTCGCTTTTGTGTTCTACAGTTGCCGCCAACCCAAGCAATTTTGATTGATCGATTCCCGCCGGAGTCCAAATTTCTGTGACACTTGGCTTACCTAAGGTTACGGTCCCGGTTTTGTCAAAAGCGATGGTGTCGACCGTTCCCAAAGATTCGAGATGCACGCCACCCTTAAAAAGCACACCCTGTCGGCCGGCTCGGGCAATGGCGGAAAGCAAAACCGCCGGCGCTCCCACGACGACCGCGCAGGGGGATGCCGCTACGAGCAATACCATCGAGTGATAGAACGCGTCGTACCAACTCGAAGTATGGATGATACGGGCACCAAAAAAAACCAAACTTGCAGCCGTAAGAACTCCGATGACATAGGGTTGTTGCCAAGATTCAACTAATCGCTGGGCTGGAGTTTTCTGCGCTTGAGCCTCCTGTACCATGTGAACAATTCGTTCCAAGGTTGTGTCGTTGACGGCTTTGGTCATTCGAACAAGTACGCTTCCCGGCCCATTGATTGTTCCGGAAAACACCTGATCGCCGACCTGCTTATGAATAAGTTCACTTTCGCCCGTCAACGTAGCTTCGTCCACCCATGTTTCTCCTTCCGTGACAACACCATCCAGCGAAAAACGCTCGCCGGACCGGATCCGGATCACGTCATCGATCTGAAGCGACTCAACCGAGATTCGCTTGTCTTCGCTGTTCCCACCTGGCACCAGCCACGCTTCACGAGGACGAAGCTGCACCAGCGATTCGATCGATTGATTGGTTCGAAAAATCGCGAACGCCTCAAGTGTTCCACTCAGTGAAAACAAGAACAGCAACACGACCCCTTCGATCCAGTCGCCGATGATCGCTGCGCCGATGGCCGCGATCACCATCAACAAGTCCACGTTCAGTTTCTTGTCCAAGAGAGAAACAAACGCATTCCAAGTCGGCCCGTAGCCGCCTGCAACGTAGGCACCCACGCAAGCCGTAATCGACCAAAGCTGAGCTGACGAAAACGTCATTTGATGCAAGATGGCGCCCGTCACACCAAGCACTGCGCAGGCGGTCGTGGCAACTGCACTCGCCACAGGTGGCGTCGATGCGTTGAAGGATGTCATTTTTTGGGATGCGGATTCAGTACTGTCGGTCCGTCTTGAATCCATTGGATTCCTTGCTCAATCATGGAAAGCGTTTCGTCAACAAGTGTTCATCCAGAAGAATCTCACATGCCGACGAAAATGGCAAGGGTATGCGGCGAATCCGTCGTCTCTCTATTTGACAAGATTTTTGTCGGTTGTTTGCGTCGTTTTCAGGTAGCGATGGCACTCGAGACACTGAACGGTCATGTTGAGATAACCCAAGGCCGCTCGATCGATATTTTTCTCGTGAGCACCTTCCTTGATGATTTTCAGCGATTGTCGAAAATCGGAGCTTTGCTGTAGGTATTTTTCAGTGGTGTAGACATTCCAGCTACTCTCCAGGCTCAACGCCGTGAGCGACTGCGCCCCCTTGGCGATCATCTCGAAATCCTCTGTCGCAAGTCCCTCCAAAATGTCTTTGGAATGCACGAGTTTTAATTGCATGAATGGGTCTAAACTGGACGCATCCTTGACTTTTTGTTGGTTCCCGCTTTGTTGCATAGCCCCGAAAGCAAGCGAGACAACCAAAGCAGCCGGGATAACCATTGCCGCAGAAACAATTGTACGATTCATCCAATTTTCCCTTTCTGTGTTTCAACTCTGTGTTTCAAATTGCCTTTGCGAAGGATCGCGGACAATTTCTCGCAACGGAAGACTGATACGCAATCGGGATGCCAACTAGAATAAAATGCTCCCATTACTCGAATTCACCCAAGCGTCGTTTTCAACTCGACCAATAGGCGAAAAAGCGAGACACGGAAGTGCGCCTTTTTGACTCGCATGTGCGAAACACTAAATGTCTCGGCCGTTATTCGATGGCGTTGTGGGATGAAAAAAGGTACGATCAGGACGCGGACTATGTCTAAGGCTCAACCCCACTTCGGTCGGTTCTAATGTCATCGGTAATCAACCTGAATTCGGAATTTGCTCCTCCTCTTTCGCTCCGTAAGTTTACGGTCGCCCAGTATCATCAGTTGGGCGAGCTAGGTGTGCTAACGCCGGATGATCGCGTCGAGCTCCTGGAAGGATGGATCGTAGAAAAAATGAATCACGGCCCAGCTCATGGATTTGCAGTCCGCTTTTTGACCAATTGGCTTCAGAATCACGTTCCTGCGGGTTGGATATGTCAGTGTCAACTTCCTATTACGACTCATCGCAGTGTACCGGAGCCTGATTTGGCAGTGGTTCGCGGGTGTATCACTGACTTTCGTGATCGACATCCATCTGGTAGCGACTGTCGATTACTTGTCGAAGTTTCCGATTCATCCTTGCAAAAGGATCGGGCCAAAGTGGAAATCTATCTTTCAGCCGGAGTCGAAGAGTACTGGATCTTAAATCTCGAAGAAAAACATCTAGAATGCTATCTGAATGATGCACGTGATTCGCTAAGAATTTATTCGTGGAAGGAAACTATCCGTACAACTATCGGGGACAAAACGATTGAACTTGCATTGTGCGAATTGTTCTAAAACGGCAGCCAAACAAACTGGTATACTTCCGACCGTGACTCATCCAACGAAAAATCAATATGACGGGGAGATAAGACTGTGAAGTGGACACTTCGAAAACAACTTGCCTTAGCGTTTCTTTCGTTATCCATGATGACTTCCGCTGCGATGGCGGAGGACTGGTCTCAGTGGCGAGGTTCTCAGCGAGATGGTAAATCCGCCGAGAAAGGTCTTTTGGCGAAATGGCCCGATGCCGGTCCAAAACTGCTTTGGCAAGCAAAGAACATCGGCAGCGGGTACTCGACTCCGTCGATTGTCGGCGAACAGCTCTTTGTGATTTCGAATCAAGGAAACGAAAAAGAAGAAGTCCTAGCGATCTCGACTTCCAACGGAAACAAACTCTGGTCAACTCCCATCGGAAAAGTAGGCACCAATCAAGGACCGCAGTATCCAGGTACGAGAGCTACTCCCACCGTGTCGGGTGATTTTGTTTTTGCTCTCGGTTCCGATGGAGATTTGGTGTGCCTCGGAATCAAGTCGGGCCAAAAGTCCTGGGGCAAAAACCTGAAGAGTGAATTCGGTGGTGTGCCCGGCATGTGGGCTTACACGGAATCGCCGTTGATTGATGGCGACGTCTTGATTTGCTCTCCAGGCGGTGCGTCGGCAACGGTCGTCGCTCTCCAAAAATCGACCGGCGCTCTTGTTTGGAAATCGCCGTTGTCCGAGGCCGATGCTGCCAGCTATGCATCACCGGTGATAGCCAACGTGGATGGAGTGAAACAGTACATCCTTTACTTGGGCAAGGGTATCGTAGGGCTTAAGGCCGACACAGGCGAGTTGCTTTGGAGGTATACGAAAACATCGGATGCTCAAGCCAATATTGCAACCCCGATAGTGAACGGAAACTACGTCTACTCGGCAGCAAGTCGCGTCGGTGGTGGGCTAGTCAAAGTGACAGGAACCAAAAGCGAGCCGAAAGAACTCTACTTTGCAAAGTCGCTCCCTGCAGGAATGGGTGGAAGCGTTTTGATCGAGGGCAATCTCTTTGGTTCCATCGGTGAGACGATGGCTTGCGTCGATTATTTGACCGGAAGCATCAAGTGGCAGGATCGCGGAATCGGTTCCTCCGCCATCTGTTTCGCTGACGGTCGATTGTATTTGCACAGCGTCAAAAACGAACTGGCGATGATCGAAGCATCGCCTGATGGCTACAAATTGTTAGGCAAATGTACACCACCGGGTACAACCGATCACGGCAACGCAAAGGCTTGGACGCATCCCGTCATTTCGAATGGTCGGCTTTACATTCGCGATCAAGGTGATATTTGGTGCTACGACATCAAGGGGTAGAAAGTAGTAGGCACATTCCATGTGCCGTCCACCTAGAATCTTGGCAAAAGCTTGATTGCGAACGGCACGGCGGAGCGTGCCTGCTACCTTTGCTACTCGTTCCAGGGCTCTGCCTGGGAACGCATTGGTGTGGAGGCTCCTGCCTCCTGAGTTCACAAACGAACGCTGCATTTCGGCGAGGCGGAGCCGCGCTTGCATTAAGTTGCCAGGCAGAGCCTGGTAACTTAATTGCACGGAGTGCAACACTTGCACTTCGTGCCACTGGGTCGACGTTCTATCGTTTATTGCGGTAAACAATGTATTCATCGACGTCGATTCGACCATCCTTGTTGGTATCCACTGAACCGAAGTCCCCTTCTTTGAATTCGTCTGGGGAAAGAGTCCCATTCTTGTCCGTGTCAGACTTCTTCATCCTCCCCTCCGCGAATTTCCGCATAGCATCATTCGCTGGGGAACCGGAGGGTTTGGAAGAGGTCCCCGCGCCGCCCGCGTCGGAAGGTTTCGCCATCACAGGGGCAGCAGTGCTCTTGGAAGCATCCGCAACGCTAACCGGAGCCGCACTGCTTGACGATCCAGGGATGAATCCTTTTTTGACGGCAGCCAAGGCTTCCTTGCTGGTGATCAGGCCGTCGCGGTTGTTATCAAAACGCAAGAAATCGTCGATCGTGTCTTGATCCCACTTTTTGTTGAACTCGTTCATCGCCACCTGATTATCATTATCGACGTCGTTTCTGATAAACCACTCAGGCAGACCGGCTGGACGCAACGGGTTCCCCTCTTTGTCGGTGATTCGATAACTCGCGGTTTTTTCAAATGGATTTGGCTTTTCCTTTTTCTCTTCGCCGCCATCCTTCTTATCCCTTTTTCTAGCCGCATTCGCTTGATCTTTTCTCGATTGCTCTGGGTCGGGTTTGGCTGTTCGTCTTCTTGCGTATCGAACTGCCAACTCTTGAAGTGAAAGTTTGCCATCTTTATTGCGATCGTAACTGAGCGGTGGGTCCGACGAACGCCATTCCTTGAGTTCGCTTTCATCGAGCATCTTGTCATTGTTTTTATCGTAACTCCTCAGACGCGACTCGGCCTCGCGGAGATCCGATTCTTCCACAGGAACATTCTTGGCTTCGCCGCTGACGCCGAAGCCGGGAACTGGGATTACCGTAACCTTCGTCGAAAAGCCAGGAACCAAGCTCGACTTTTCAGGAGTCATGATGAAGTCTTCGTCTCCGACACCACCACCCCACGGAGTGCTCGAGCTACTAGAACCACCGCTTCGCATCCGCTGAAAAGCTTCCGTCAGCGTTGACATCGGAATAGGCTTGGTTGTGTCGATATTCGGATTGTCTCGGGCCATCCGATCGAGCATAAATCGAGCGGGTCCTTGGGCTTCCTCAGGATCAAGCATTCCGTTTCCGTTCGCATCCATACGGGTCAGAAACGAGGAAGGGTCAAACCCCCCACTTCCACGATCGCCTCCTCGATCCCCTCCTCGGTCACCACGGTCACCTCGTCCCCCTCCAAACGACATTCCAGGAGGGCCACCACCAAACGACATTCCGCCAGGAGGGCCACCACCAAAACCACCCGGTGGTTGAGCGATAGCAGTGGTCGTCAACAAGGAACCAAACAGGAATGCGTAGAATGAGGTTGATTTGGTCATGTTGTTTCTTCGAATATTAAGGAGGAGTGAAGAACTGAGAGTCATTCTAGGCCCGGGCGGACGAATACCTCAACCGCCGAAACTTTCGTATTTTAGCTGCTTTGCAAGACGTTTAGTACTGAAAACACCCGTTGTCACCTTTTGTTTTCCTCGAACAACAGAAATATTGGCCTATTGGTTCCTTTGCGGCCACTTGGTAGCATCTGGTCATGAATCTTTCACCGATGATGAAACAGTACGAAGAGGCCAAGGCTGCCAGCGGGGATGCTATTTTGCTTTTCCGAATGGGGGACTTTTATGAGCTTTTCCACGAGGACGCCAAGACGGCTGCCCGCGCGCTAGGCCTGACGTTGACAAGCCGCGACAAAGGTGAAAATCCCACCCCAATGGCTGGTTTCCCTTACCATCAACTCGAAGGTTATTTGGCGAAACTCGTACGGCAAGGCTTTCGCGTTGCGGTTTGCGAGCAAATCGAGGATCCAGCAACCGCAAAAGGATTGGTTCGTCGCGAAGTGCAACGCATCGTGACTGCTGGAACACTGACCGACGAAGCCCTCTTGGACCCGCGATCTGGCAATTTGTTGCTTGCGGTTTATCACCCAAATCCGGGAAAAAAGGGGCAGGATCGCAATACTTGGTTGGGCCTCGCCTGGGTCGAACTTTCGACAGGCCGTTTCGAAGCGGGTGCCTACACAGCTCAAGAACTCATGGATCAAATCGCAAGACTTGAACCAGCCGAGGTGATCGTTCGGGACGATGATGCGACACTTTCCAGAAGCGACATCGAACGCTGGGCTTTGACTCGCCGACCCGCTTGGCAATTCGGAATAGAGGAATCGCAGCGCGTACTTCACGAACACTTCGGTGTCCTCGATCTGTCTGGGATGGGGTGGGACACTCACGCGGACACCAAGGAATCCGCCAGCACGCATGTTCAAGACACATTGGCGATTAGCGCTGCGGGAGCCGCTATGGCCTATTTGCAAGAGACCCAAAAAACATCGCTCGACCACATTCATTCATTGCAGTCCGCACGCCTGGTTCGATCGCTCGAAATCGATTCCGCCACTCGTCGATCGCTCGAATTGACGCAGACGATTCGTACTGCGTCGCGCGAGGGCTCCTTGTTAGAAGTTCTCGACCGGACCGTGACGTCGATGGGGGCACGCCGTTTATCCCAATGGCTTGCGTCGCCATTGGTTTCCAAAGATCAGATCGACTTACGCCTCGATGCAGTCGATGAATTCGTGCATGACACGCGGCTTCGTACGACCCTTCGCGATATGTTCGATGAAGTCTATGATTTGGAACGGCTTTTGGCCCGCGTTGCAACGGGGCGTGCTAGCCCTCGTGACTTAAAGCAAGTTGGTCGATCGTTGGTTCAAATTCCCAAGATCAAAGCAATCCTCGAAGAAAGATCGTCAGCTCGACTGACACAGTTACAGCAGCGACTCGAATTGTGCTCGACACTCCGCGAACAACTCGAAGTGGCATTGCAGGACGATTGCCCTTTGCTATCGCGTGATGGCGGCTTTATTAGGCCTGGGTACGATCAACGCCTGGACGATTTCAGGCAGCTTGCAACCGGTGGCAAAGAATGGATTGCTCGCTATCAAGCAGAACAAATTCAAACGACCGGCATCCCAAGTTTGAAGGTTGGTTTCACCTCCGTTTTTGGCTACTACCTGGAGATTACCAACACCAACCGCGATCGAGTCCCTCTTAACTACATTCGCAAACAGACGCTCAAGAACGCCGAGCGTTACATTACACCGGAACTCAAGGAATACGAAGAAAAGGTACTTACGGCCGACGATCAATCTAAGGCCCTGGAATACGAATTGTTCATGGAATTGCGGCAAGCCGTTCACACACAAACGCAAGCCTTGCAAACAAACTCGGCCATCATCGCCGAACTGGACGTACTTGCTTCCTTGGCTGAGCTTGCCGTCAAACAAAGCTACGTACGTCCGACGATGACGGACGAACCGATCTTAGAAATATACGAGGGGAGGCATCCCGTCCTGGACGCAACATTGGCCAAGGGGACTTTCGTTCCAAACGATACCATGATCGGTTCGGAGCACGGATGTATTCTACTCATCACGGGTCCAAACATGGCGGGCAAGAGCACTTACATTCGCCAGTCGGCGCTCTTGCTGGTGCTGGCTCAAATCGGCAGTTTTGTACCGGCACGCAAGGCTACGATTGGTATTGCAGATCGGCTTTTTGCTCGCGTAGGTGCAAGCGATGAGTTATCGCGTGGCCAGAGTACCTTCATGGTTGAGATGGTCGAAACAGCCCGTATTCTCAATACGGCAACCGAGCGATCCCTCGTGATTCTGGATGAAATAGGGCGAGGCACCAGCACCTACGATGGCTTGAGTTTGGCTTGGGCGATTGTTGAGCACCTTCATAATCACAATCATGCAAGAACAATGTTCGCGACCCACTATCATGAACTCATCGATCTGCAAAAATCGTTGCCTGGAGTTCGTAACTGGAACGTTGCGGTGAAGGAGTGGGATGACAACGTGGTATTCCTGCATCGCATCGTTCAAGGGGGCGCGGACAAAAGCTATGGGATCCACGTTGCGAGACTGGCTGGTGTGCCTCGCGATGTCAACGAGCGAGCCAAAGAGATTTTGAGTCAACTCGAAGCCAATCATTTGAACCGCGAAGGGCATCCGAAAATTGCTCCGCCCAAGAAGCGTTCGGATCACTTCCAAATGACGCTCTTTCAGTGGCAAGAAAACGCAGTGATCGAAAAACTGAAGTCGCTCGATGTCACCAAGATGACGCCCGTGGAAGCCATCCAACAATTGGAATCGCTTCAAAAACAAGCCTCGCTTGATAGCACAAATTAAAACCTTGCGGGCAGATCAACTTTCTATTTCGCCAACACGAATCGAATGTCCTTGAGCTTGAAATCCGGCAAAGCCCCTTGAAGGTGTCTCAAAGCTTTCTGTTTGCCGTATTCGAGTTCCGATATCACGATCATGTTCGAAACGAGCACTTGAAGGACCCCTCGCTTGATCTTGCCAACTCGCGATTGGGAGGAGAACTCATCTCCGACCGCAATCTTCCATTGTTCCTGAAGGAGAAGTGTTGATTGCTCATTGGAATAACCGCGTTCGACAATCAATCGGTCCAAGATTGAAGAGATCGTTTTTGGGCGAAAACGCGTTCTTTCCGCCTTGGGTATTTGGCTGAGCCAGATTTTTTCTTCGGGATCATCCATACTTGAGGTCCATTTCTTTCCAATATTCTCACGAACGGTTCGAATCAACTTATTCTATACGGTAAATTAAGTGGCCAGCAATGCCTCCGGATTTGCTGCAAAAATTCGGCGGCGTGTTCCATTGAACGAACGAGAATCGGCATAGGTATCATGGATAGCTTTCTTCGCAACGATTTGGCGATTATTTTTACGGCAATTGTCTTGTGTACGGCAATTCCAACAGGATTAACGTACTGGTTCAAAGCAAAAAAGGCAGGAATGGACGCTGACCTCAAAATGAAAATGCTTGAATTAGGGATGTCAGCAGACGAGATTGAAAGGGTACTTATTGCCGAGAGCAGCCCTGACGAGAACAAAAAGCATCGAATTTAATCCACAGCCCGCGAGGTCGATTGGTTGGTGTCTCATTAACAACACAGATCCTCTAGCGTTTTTTGTTTACGGGACGCTTAAAAAATCGCAACTCCGGGGCGGTCTTTGGCCAAGAAAGCCATCGCAAATTCGTTCCGCCATCGTTCAGGCGGATCTGTTCGATTTGGGACCTTACCCCGCCGCAGTACCTGGTTCCGGTTGGATTCTGGGTGAAATCTGGCACTTTGAACCAGGAGACATGCAGGCCACCATCCAAACGCTTGACCAGATAGAAGGGTACGACCCACGCGATTCTGACAACGAATACGTCCGTGAAATAGTCGTCGCAGAGTGGGTTGATGGGGACGAAGCGACGAAATGCAACGCTTTTGCCTACCTTAATGCACAAGCCAAACGACTTGAAACGGCACGCCAAATCAAACCGATTCTGAAGGTATTCGGCCGAACTGCTGCCGCTTGGCCGGATGCTTCCGCCAGGGTGCCAGCAAGTTTTTCCGAAGAATAATCATCCGAATCGAACTTCTGTTCGTACTGTACAAAACGCTACAATGGCCAAAACGGCAAGCGTTCCTACCTTTACCAATCCATGATCAAGGCCTCGAAATGACCGAATCCAATACCAATAAACCATTCTTCTCAAACACTCTGTCGGTGCCGAACCGTCGCCGATGGTTTGGCGGTTTGTGCTTGGCGACGGGGTCGCTTGTTTTTGCAAGCTACGCGCAAGCCCAGGAACAACAGACGGCTCCACCCAAGCCCGGCCAAGTGATCATCCCAAAATCATTTGATGGCGACGTGGATTTCGAAGAAGCTTGCAGATTGCGTCTCAACGTTGATTCGATCGAAACGCTCAAAGAGATCATCGCGCTCACGGAATCGGCCCTAAAAAAAGGGTTGGATGAAACGGACTCCGATGCAGCCAAGAAAATGATCGCTGCCTGTTACGTTCAAAAAACCGAGGAGTCGGTGAAGTCGCTCAGTGGCGCAAAACAAATGTCCCGGGCACGGCAAAGCAAACTCTTGAACGAATTGGTCGACGACCTCGGACGAGCGATCGAATACAACCCACTGATGGTTGACGCGTATCTGATGAAGATTGAAATACATGCCAGTCGAAAAGAGATCGACGAAGCCTTGGAATTGGCGAACGTGGGTATCGAAAAATTGCTTCCAGAATCGCAGCGAGCTGACACAGAAACAAAGGGAAAGCTCAGTCGACTTCTGATGATGCGAGCGGGGCTACGTTCAAGTGAGGACGAAGTTGACGGCGTAGTTTCCGACCTCAAAAAATCGATCACGCTCAACCCAAACAATGTTGCCAGCATAGCGGTTCTTCAAAACAAACTCCTGAAGGACAAAAAATTCGATGAAGCAATCGAGTTCTTTTCGTCGGTGCTGAAATCTAGTCCAGACAACGAAATGCTTATTTGTTCGACCGCTGGTTTGATGGCAGATGGCGATCGCATCAACGACGCATTGGATTTGCTAAAAGAAAAAATCAAATTACTCCCAAAGTCGTCTGAGCTACTCAAGACAAGAGCCAAAGTATACGCCGTCAACAAAGAACCAGATCTTGCAAAAGAAGATATGGACCTTGCATTGAAACTCTCGGAATCCGATGTCGAAGGTTTGCTGATGAGGGCAAAGCTCCGAATACAATCGAAGGATTTGGATGGAGCACGAAAAGACGTGGATGCGGCATTTGAACTCGACAACAATCGAGTTGAAACCGTTTACTTAAGATCCGCCATCGCAGCCGATCAAAAACGATTTGGCGATGCAATTAAAGACCTGCAACTTATCATCAAAGCTCAACCCAAGGAAAAAGACACTGGACTGATGATCCAACTTGGGCTCTTGTATTCGCAAGACAATCGCCCAACACAAGCGGTCAAAGTCTTCGATCAAGTGATCAAGGCTGACGAAAACAACTGGCTTGCTTATCGATTTCGAGGAGACACGCGTTTGTCACTCGGTGATCATGCCAACGCCATCGCTGATTTCGAAAAAGCGATCGAACTTGCGCCAAAGGATGAAGAGGATCGCTCGGGGAGCCTAAACAACTTGTCCTGGGTTTTGTCGACAAGCCCATTGGATAATGTGCGGGACGGAAAACGATCGCTAGACTATGCGATCGAAGCATGCGAACTGACAGATTACGCCAAACCACATATCCTCAGCACGCTTGCCGCAGCCTACGCAGAAATCGGTGATTTCGAAAAAGCCACCGAGTGGGCTTCCAAGGCTGTCACGATTGCTACGGAAAACCAAGACAAGCAATTGGAGCAATTGGAAAGCGAATTGAAGAGCTACCAAGAGAAAAAACCATGGCGTGAGAAAATAGAACCCAAGGAAAACAAAGCACCGCTCGCTCCAGGTGTTTCCGGCGTGGATACCTAAACGTTGGGCATTCGGTATTCGATCGTACCGATATTGAATATCTTTAATTTGCTCATCCCAAACGTAGTGGTCAAGGCTACGTCTGTTGCATCGCGTCCGCGGGCCATGAGGATTCGGCCAATTCGCGGTACATTATTGCGAGGGTCGAAGGAATACCACTGACCATCGAGGTAAACCTCCATCCAGGCGCTGAAGTCCATTGGACTTTCGGATGGCGGAATCCCGATATCGCCGAGATAACCAGTGCAATACCTGGCTGGAATATTCAGGCAGCGGCAAAGTGTTATCGCCAAGTGGGTGTAGTCCCTACACACACCCACTCGCTCGCGATAGACTTCGTGCGCTGTCCGAGTCGCGCGGGCCTGCATATAATCAAACCGAATATGCTGGTGCACAAAATCGGAAACGGCCTGAACTCGCGGCCAACCGGATTGCGTCGATTTGAACAGCGTCCATGCGATGTCTTTTAGTTCACTGTCCACTTCGCAATAACGACTAGCAAGCAAGTAGACCAAGACCGAGTCGGGCAATTGCTGAACAAGCGTTTGCCTCGCATGGAAAACTTGCAGGTCGGGCAACCCGCAATCGTCCACGACGGCTTCATTTCGGAAAACGACCGTGCCAGCAGGGACAAATGCTCGCCCACAACGATTTCCAAAGCCGTCTGTAAATTGCGAAACCGCAACCGAGGGTGTTACGCTTAACCGCTCAGGACTTCTCACCGTCGGATCGCGCGAGGGATGCAAATACATCATCATCGCTATGGGCGTCGGTTCCGGAAACTCAAACGCGATCTCAAAATCCACTTTTATTAGCATGCATGTAGCATACCAATTCGCCCATGCAAAAGCCATTCATTTCCATTCGGATCCGCGCAGCATCGTTCGATCAATAAGTGGAATAGGTTTCCAGCGCATAAAGCCAGTGGCATGATTTG
The DNA here is from genome assembly GCA_945870455.1 of Pirellula staleyi DSM 6068. Lineage (GTDB taxonomy): Bacteria > Planctomycetota > Planctomycetia > Pirellulales > Pirellulaceae > JBKCUI01. The sequence continues at coordinate 24,671 of CAMBSL010000043.1, forward strand.
AATGCCTCTGGGTTTATCCCAGAGGATCGTTACCTTCTCGCGAGGGTGAAGGTCAAATACCACTGGCATAAAGCCAGTGGCATGATTTGAATGCCTCTGGGTTTATCCCAGAGGATCGTTACCTTCGCGCTAGGGTGAAGGTCAAATTCCACTGGCATAAAGCGTTTCCAGCCTGTCAAGACGAAAAGGACACTCTGGAAGCGATGGAATCCGATGCCACTGTGGACAAATGGCTCCATCGATCCCTCCGCAACGCACGAGCTATTACAATGCTGCTCGATTCAGCATGAATCCTACTGAGAACCCAAAGGCCATGGAAATAGAAATCGAATGCTTGCAGACGCAAAAGGTCCGTCCAAATCTGGATTCAGCTCGGAACAAATCACTGCGATTATTGCTTTGGTCGGCGTCAACGCCTTGTGGGGATTATCGTTTCCAATTATCAAGTCCTTGAATCAACAGATGGAGCAAGGATTTGACCTCGAAGGCATGGCCGTTTCCACCTCGCTCCATGTTGCTTTCACGTCTGGAATGATTGGGTTAAGATTCTTGATCGCGTTGGCGATCGTATGTTTATTCTGTCCACAACTTGTTCGCCGCGCGAGAAAGGAAGAATGGCAAGCGGGCATCGTCGTGGGACTGTTATTCTATTTCGGACTGGTTTTGCAAGTGATGGGATTGGCAACCATCCCTGCTTCGCGCAGCGGTTTCTTGACGAGTCTGACCGCAGTTTTCACCCCCCTTTTCTCGGCGTTGGTCTTCCGCAAACTTCCTTCTTGGAATGTGGCCCTAGGTGTTTCCATCGCGTTGATCGGGGTTTCCGTTCTCACAGGTCTAATCGTGCTCGATAGCCAAGCATTTGGAATCTCTCCGGATGGGATGAGCAAATGGACCTTGGGAGATACGCTGACGACGCTTGGCTCGGTCTTATTCACGGGCCAGTTACTGTTGGTGGACTATTACGGACGGCGATTGAATTCAGCGGCAATCACACCCGGGATGTTTCTTGCGGTGGCGGTGGCCGCTGGCCTAACTTTTTTGATCATGCACAAGATTTCGTTGCCAGCATCGCAAATCCAAAGTGCCGGAACATGGCAAATTTGGAATTTTCTGTTCCTGAGCCCAATCTTTTTCGGATTGCTTGTTTTTCTGGCCCTGTTTTGCTCTGTGGTCGCTTTCTTGGGTATGAACAAATATCAACCCCATATCAGTGCCATTCAAGCGAGTGTGATTTACAGCAGTGAGCCTGTTTTTGCGTCCAGTTGGGCGCTTTTCTTACCGGGAATTCTTGGGCTTTTGGCTGACAAATTCGGATATCCAAACGAGACATTATCGTTTCCGCTTTTCCTGGGTGGTTCGCTGATATTACTCGCCAACATTGTGGCTCTCTGGCCTCGACCGGAGCGTGTGGGGTAGACTCGCCGTTATAATCGTCGGTCAAGATCAGCGACAATATTAATCAATAGGATAGTGGAATGGGACATTGGGATAGTGCTGGAATACCAGACGACTTCAACGGATTGGTGCGACTGTTTCCGTTGCCTAACCTTGTATTGTTTCCTCACGTCATCCAAGCGCTACATATTTTCGAGCCACGCTATTGTGACTTGTTAACGGAGTCGCTTGAATCGGATCATTTGATCACGATGGCGTTGTTGATTCCAGGATGGGAAAACCATTATCAAGGCAAACCGAAACTAGCCAGCACGGTCTGTATCGGACGAATTATTTCGCATTCGCCCACCGATGATGGGCGACACAACATTCTTGTTGCTGGCCTCCAGCGAGCCAAAATTGTCGAGGAATTGGATGTTACAACCAGTTTTCGCCAGGCTCGGGTCGAGATCATGCCAGATTTTGTTCCAGAAGATTTCAACAAATTGATCGATGAACACCGGGGTGCGCTGCTGAATGTATTTCGCTCGGTGATCCCGCGAGATGCTGCAAACTCGAAGACTTTCTCCGATTTGTTAACGCAACAGTTGCCGCTAGGAATTCTCACCGACATAATTTCTTATGCTGCAAATCTGCCTGTTCCCATCAAACAGTTGTTGCTTGGGGAACCGAACGTGAAAACGCGATTCTTAACTCTGATGGAGCACATGGTACCGATAATTTGCGGCGGCCAAGACATTTCGGCGGACGATCATAACCAATCGTCACCACCCAAAACCCAAAAGGACTTTCCACCGCCATTCAGCGACAATTAATTCATTTGTCGTTTACTGGCACTGCGGTCTAGTGCTCTGTCAACATTAAAAATTAGGGTTGGCAATGGGTGCCGAACTCGCCAGAGTTCGGTTTTTCGTTGCGGCACTGAAGTCTGGCAGCTCCAGCTACGCTAAAATCTAACCTGCATGAAACACTACTCCCTGGGCTATGCCTCACCTATCCGTCCAATCATCGACGCTCGGTTGGGCCGTTTAGGCCTACGAATTGGGAATTTGCAACAGGTGATTGCTCGATCACCGTGAACTCGGCCCAGATCGGTAAGTGATCGGAGATTCGAACCGCCTCTTCGGTCTTGATACCAAACATTTCGCACAGGTCGAGAACTCCACTTCGGCTGGTGTACTCGTTGGTCAAGCCTCGGTCGAAAATAATGTTGTCATAGGTGCTTTTTCGAATCGTATTGGTGGGTTCATCATCGACGGTCCAATAGATGCCTGGCATCTGTGCCAACGGTCCGAATTGCTTTGGGCTTGCATTCAAGTCGCCCATCAAAATGACATCATCTTCTCGCGCAGAAAGATATTCGAATTCACGAATCCCCTTGAGAACGCTAAGCATCACTGGCAACTCCTGTTTCACTTCGTCCGGGTCAGTGTGAATATTGACCAGTGAGAACGAGAACGGACGAATATTGGGTGGAACTCGCGTGACAAAGCGAGCGACCAGCGGTTCGCGATGCAGTAGATCCGCACCATCCTCAATCGTATAAGATGCATCTAAACTGGTTATGACCTTGGTCGTGTCGAAGATGTAAGCGTATTGCTCTTTTGAGACGCTTCTGCCAAGTCGTGGGCCGATCAGGTAGTCGTACCGAGCGCCCCTTGCATTGACTTGACTTAATAGGCGCGGAATCAGAGTCTGGTCTTTCGCGCGTACTTCCTGGATAGCAACAATATCGAATAGTTGGATCACGCTCACGATCCGCTCCATGACCCAAGGGTCTTTCACTTTCTCCTCACCGAACGCCTGAATGTTGAAGCTCGCGATGAGGATGGTTTGCTGCGTTCGATTTGGCAAGCGTTGTGGGCGACTGGGGGCGATCGAGGTGGATGGAGTGCGGGCTGAAACCATCTGTCCAGACGGACTGGATTGGGGCGCGACCGATGGATTCTCGACTGGTTCACAGCCGAGCAAGCCAATAACAACCAAAATCGCTAGCACGTTCGAACCTTGAATCGTCTGTCGCTTCATTCCCCTCGCCTCCTTGCTCGGGTTGATATGTCGATCACCTCGTAGCAGAACGGCGCATGCCGTCCGGTGAGTCGAATAGAATAAAAATCGCAGCCTCACCGTGCGCAGTTCGCAATCGCAGGCTGACGACAATTTGGAAAGAGCCTGCTACTTTCTTTGCCCCAACGCCAATGCGGTTTCGATGAACCGTTTTAGTCTTGGGGCGGCGGTCGGTAGCTCTTTTTCGAGAAGGTCTCGGTTTGAGCTGACTTCCTGTCCAAGTTCGCTGATCGCCCATGCAGCTCTCTCGCGAGCAGAGAGTTCCAAGGAAGTGTCGGCTACCGCTGTCGTGAGACTGGCCTGCAGATCCTTGACCTCGGTGGTACTCAATGTGCCCGAACCGATCCGACCGAGCAAAGTGCTAGCCCAATACACGCACGAAGACTTTGGCGATTTCAACTGTTGGCACAAAAAGGAAACGTCTTCTGGCCTTGGTGGTCCGCAATTCTCGAGCGCTTCGCTGGAATAATTTTGAATCGTCTCGTCGTTGCTCTCCAACAAAGCCAGCAATTCGGCTAGATTTTGCAAAGCCAGTTCGGGATGCTGTGCATATTCGATGAGTTGTTTTGTGTCCGTCATCCAGTCCTCCATGCTCACTTAATTCACAAATGAAGGTGACTGATACCAAATTATTCGGGACTGGCACAACCTGGGTTTCCTCGGTAGCCTGATTTTTGCGAGAGACGATGCGTATCGATTTGGTTATTACGGAACTTGATACCGGTGGAGCCGAGCGCTGCTGCGTGGAACTTGCCAGATTTCTCAAGGCACGAGGTCATGAAGTCAGAGTCATCGCACTTGGGCCCGTTCCAACGGTTGAGCAGGCTGCCTTGTTGCGATTGCTGGAGTCGGCTGGAATCGAATCGCATTTCTTGGGTGGAACGCACGTGTGGATGTTGCCCATGATCGCCTGGAAACTGCGAGCTCTTACGAAGGCGAATCGCCCGGACGTCGTTCAGTCGTTTTTGTGGCACGCCAATATCCTGGCCGCTCTTGTGGTTCATGCGTTTAAAATCCCGCTTGTCGGCGGTGAACGCGTCGCGGAGCCGCGGCGATGGCGACACGCAATCGGGCGATGGGCCGCTAATCGAATGGCGATAGTCGTTTGCGTAAGCCAAGGCGTTGCCGATTGGTGTGTCAAAACCGAACGCATCGACGCCCGAAAAATAAGGATCATTCCAAACGGCATTTCCTCCGAAACAAAAAATGCATTGATTGCGGATGGCGAGCTTTCGCTTCCACCATCGGCAAAAATTTTGCTATTTGTGGGTCGCCTAGAGCATCAAAAAGGGATTGACGTTCTTTTAGACAATGCCGCGGCCTTGCTGAAACGACTTGCAGAGCACCATTTGGTGATCATCGGCGACGGAGCCTTTCGCTCACAAGTGCAAGCGATTTCGGAACGAAGAGAACTGGCCGGACGGGTTCATTATCTCGGTAGACGCAACGACGTGCGAGCTTGGATGGCCTGTTCGGAATTGTTGCTGCTACCAACCCGATACGAAGGCATGCCCAACGTCATTTTGGAAGCAATGGCCGAGGGGCTAGCCATCGTGACGACCCAAGTGGAAGGTGTCCGGGAGCTACTCGGCGAACGGTTCAACGAACAATCCGTTCCACTTGGAGCTTGGGGCGATTTCTTCGAGCGAGTCGTGTTGCTAGCAAACGACCGGCAACATCGGTTAGAGCTAGGAATTGCGAACCGTAATCGAGCTCAAGATCAGTTCAATTTGGAAACTCAGCTCGAAAAGTACGAAACAATGTATGAAAGACTCAATGATCACACCGGCAGGTGCGACCGACTGTAGGTCACTCTTGCCGAGAGTGACCCTGCATTGCCGATAGCGCTGAAGTAAGAACAACGGTATGATTCTTCGAGTGAAACAAGCATAGATGGATGGCCCCATGATCCACCATGAGCCACCATGAGCCACGCAATGAGCCACGCACAAGTCGTTCCCGCGCAGGCGGGAATCCAGTGCATAAATCGTTCCCACGCAGGCGGGAATCCAGTGGAGTGCGCGTGATGACTGGGTTCCCGCGTACGCGGGAATGACGGACAAGTGGGAAGCTCACTCATAGGTACCTGGCGGTGCAACTCATAGGTACGTGACGGGGGCACCGAACCCTCTCGCATGCATCCGCAGCCCCAAGGGGGCGAACTGGGATAGCCCAGGGCAACGCCCTGGGTTAGATGGTCAAGATCCTCGCGAGCCCTGAAAGGGCGGGACCATGTTTGTGCCGCCCCTTCAGGCCTTCAGGGCTCGATGAGATGACGACGCGATCCTTGGGCGTTGCCCTGGGCTATCGCATTGCGCCGCGTTGCGGCTGAAGATATCGCGACGATTCTGCCTAGCCATGGACAGAGCCCCTTTTCGAAAAGGCCTAACGAAAATGCAACGCCACAAAACTCAGCTAGAGATCTAGCAAAAATCAAAATCGGTCGGCAAGCATAGATGGACGGCCCCATGAGCGGCATGAGCCACGCATAAGTCGTTCCCGCGCAGGCGGGAATCCAGTGGAGTGCGAGTGATGACTGGGGTCCCGCCTACGCGGGAATGACGGACAAGTGGGAAGCTCACTCATAGGTACCTGACGGGGCTACCCAATTGCTACGCCAACACGTCATTTGAGATCACGCGAATCAACCGTGAATGGACTCACCCACTCGCGAAACATCCCGCAGCTGCGTTTTGCCCTGGAACAAATTTGCGATTTCGTTGGGAAGCTGTCTTTTTGAGGCTCTCTGGCGAGCCTGCTGCGCTTCCACGACCAAAGTATTTTTTGAAATTCCATACCAAGTCGCACCACATT
>CAMBSL010000044.1 GCA_945870455.1 Pirellula staleyi DSM 6068
TGTTTTCGAATAGTCAGGGAATCCAGCAAACTGATAACTAGCGTTAGGGAGAAAACACGAACCGAGTGCATAGGCATATGCGGTAGCAACCGAAGGGCGCATTACCGAAAATAGCCATATCACAGCCAGCGGCCAACCAAACATCATAACTGGGACAAAAAAATTCACACCAATACCTGTTCCTCAATAAAAAATCCGCCAAATGGTTCGCAAGCCGATTTTGGCCGAAAAAATCCGCTCACGTGCCAGCCGCTGGCTACGCATGTTAAATCATCCTGACGGCAAGTTAGCAGCATTCTTTCGCACCGAAGTAACAATAGGTGTTGGAGAGATGTTAAAAGTGCTTTCGGACCGTTGGACGATTGAAGAACAATTCCATAATGTGAGAGATCTGGAGTGCAGGTAAACAACAGGTTCGAAATGTCCGGTCGAGCATTGGATACTGGAACCTGTGAATTTGGTTGCATGCGTTTATGTAATTAGAGTGCTGGGACCATGAAGCAAAACAATTAGTTGATCGATCTGACGTCCATGGGGCAATCGCTAAGGTCGTCGTCAAATCGACTGAGAAATACTAGAAAATAAATTTTGAAAGATCTCCGTCGAGGCCTAGATGACGCAAAAATACGCGGCAGATTCGAACGCCTGTTGTCCCTGTCGGCTTGAGCAATGATCATGCTTGAACCGTTTGCCTAAAGTGCAGTTGACAAAGAATCCTTTTTTAATCGTTCGCTTAAAGTTGAGCGATCTAGAACGTGGTATGTATGTCAATCGGTAATTAGACTCGAGAGATAATAAGGAAATGTGCGTTTTGAATACCAGGAGGAGTACACGGCGCCTCGATGATATCTTTGACTGCATAATGGCCTTTGCCCCATCGAACAACTAGGAAAGGCATAATCTCGATCTCTGCGCCAAATGGATCCAATTCGTTGGCGCCACTCGGTTCATGCCCAGAAGTATGCTCGATGATACAAACCCCTTATGTATTCCGCCAAAAAGCAAATGTTTTCTTCGATAACCCACACATTGTCGATCTTTGCCTTGTTGCCGTTTTGCTGTATCGACTTGTAACGATTGTAGTCAAAGGATCCATTTCTATCGCGATACGCTTCTGTATGAAGCACCATCCGTTGGCTTCCAATTTGTCTCTTTTTCCGCATGTTTCGAAAAAAACGTTTGACTAAATCGCGCATGAGAAACTCTCCAATCAAGCATAGAGTATAGTGGTTAACTACCCAGAAATCTGGGTTATTGAGGAATTTTGGGGGGTAGGTTTCCGTGATTCCAGCAGATTGCTAGGATCGTTTGGATGAACAAACGCAACGATCACTACCGCCAGTTGCCGGGTTTGGATGACGCATGGCCGGTTAAATCAGTGGAGCTAACGACGGAGTCGAAACGGGTCGTCATTTCATTGGAGCATCTAGTCATTGGATCATCTAGTCATTGGAGCATCTAGTCATTGGAGCATCTAGTCATTGGAGCATCTAGGGTCGCTTGACTTGCCCTGAGTGCGGCGCGTTTCGTGTGCAGGCGGATACGGCACCTGGGAGGACATCGCGGCACCTCGATACGATGCAATTTGAGACGATACTTGAGGAGAGGACACCTGGATGTGCTTGCGGGAGCTAGTCGATGCAGGATGAACCTCTATCGACGGTAGGCGAATCGTTTTTCCCCAGAACTGAATCTCGTTTCGAATTTCGTTGTTGCTGCCTCAAACGCGAGGGTACATCCCGGAACAATTCTGTCATGTAGTTCGATTGCAATCATGTCTATCTGGTCGATCCAATCGCGACATGTTTCGAATACTTCCTTTTCTCCACCTTCGATGTCGACCTTTAGGATATCGATTCTCTTCATGCCTTGCTTCTCAAGGATCTCGGAGACAGTTACGCACCGAACGACTTGATTGAGTTCGTGTAGCGTTTGTGGAGACGGAGTAATAGTGTATCCCCAAGGGCCTGTACCACGGTCGAACAACTCCCTATCTCCTGACACGTTTCCGAGGGCCGCACGGATGGGAACAACGTTTGACCAGGGGCGTATGTTCTCGCAGAGTAGGTTGAAGTTATCTTCTTCAGGTTCAATGGCAATAATCTTTGCTCCTGGATAGCGTTTTGCAAACCAAATGCTGGAGGTTCCAATGTTGGCCCCAACATCCAGGATGAATTTTGGATCCTTAACATCAATTGAATCGTACTCTCCGTTTAGCAACGACGAAAATGCGACACTCAAATCCGAAGTCGATGTCCGAAATTGCAATTTCACTCCATTCAATGTAGCTGGTAGTAATACGCGACGTTTCAAAATTGTATTAAATACAACTCGAATAGCGGTGACCATCGGCAATTGACGAAACAAGTTAAATACGGAATGAACTTGGCGGCGAATTTTAGAATGCATGTGTCTGGGAGCCCTCCGATGATACGGCAAGCTTTAGATCTTTTTCGGGTGTAGAGGGTCTCGTCAATTTGAATCGCAATTGAGCTTGCTCTAGCGTCCTGAATTTGCCATGACTTCTCATCTCCCCGGGCTTATGGAGGAACTGGAATGTCTCGCATGGCTCCAATTACTATCATCACCGAAAAGCAGTCGGCCATTCGTCGAGTGTAGGCTTGGTACCAATTCATTAATACTAGATAATACTATTTTTGCTGAGTAAGCTGTCTTTTGATGTTGGTAAAAAAGTGCTTAAGGAACTCTATTTCACGCGAAGAACAACCGACTATCCATTCAGCAGCGTACCACTCAGGTCTGAAATCGAAGTGAGTATTTTCTTACTGGACACGTGCTTCGCAAGGTTTATTCCATTGGGGTTGCTCTTAAGAGTTTTCGCTGCATGGTCATAGATGAGCATGTTCTGATAATGCCTCCTCTGGGTTGCCTCTTCGACTTGTGAAAGCAATCCTGACACCAACTTGTAGTGGTAGAGGACGCAAGATACTCCTGCCAGAACCGCGTTCGCGACAAAATGCGTTTCGAGCATCGGTTGCATGGGAGGACGGAAGAAAACAAGCGGCGTCTTGCTCAACCATGGCATACCTCCGAATACTGCCCGACGCACGCCACCTAAAAGAAATTCTTGCTCGCCATCGTTCTTCGGTATGGGGCCAACCCGTTGTGCCAGGATGCTGGCATAGGACGCTCTCACGATCTCATCAAGCGAGTAATAGCAGTATTCTTCTGTGTTGAGCTCTCTTGACTCTGACGTTAGGTCGACGTCTCCGAACATGTCCAATTGATGAGCAACAACCGCATTCCACCCCTTTGCTTCTAGCGATCCAGTAAAATCTACCAAGCTTTGGCTGTCGGAACCCGGAAAATCGAAATGTTCATCAACATCCACCGATAGTGACCAACGACCACGACCGAATTTCGCAACTAAATAATGCTGCATGGCTCGCTGATAGACGCTGTAAGGCGCAGGCGTCGTGAGTATGGTAACACCCGGGTGGATCGATAAGAGATCCAAAGTCGAGTCCGTAGAACCGTTATCGAAGAATACAAATTCTTCGAATCCAAGACCCAAATAGTGATCGAAAAACGCTGGGATAAAGTGTCCAGCATTTCGGACCAAGCACAAAACGATGGGCTTATCGGGATTCTTCGGTATGCTGCTCTGCTTGGTTGCAATTGTTTTGCGAGCCAATGCAGTTGTCCGGACCTTAAGCCGAGCAGATCTTAACCACCATTCAATCCTTGACCCAAGCATTCCTTTTCTGAATTTAGCGGTTGCGGTTCGCGTGAGATCTCTCATATGATAATTGTTTTAGGAATCCTTGTCTTTACGTTCGTTCGTATGTAGCGCCACTAGGCAATGAACTGAACTCCAAGTAAGGACCAGCATCCTCAAGAACTGAGCAAATTTGAAGAGTCGTTCACTACTCTCAAACCCAAACGTCAATTGAGACCCAGGCGTTTCGACCCCGCTTGCACGAGTTCATCTCTCGCGAGCAGAGTTGTATAACCACAGGACCGCGACTGACGGCCCTCGCCTCGCGGAATCAACGCTCTGCTACGCCCCCTGCTTCAATCGGCTCATGTCCGACGGTTCGCCTGCTACCCGCGCGAGCGATCATGCCACGTAAAAAATGTTGTACATGCGGACGCGTCGACGTGTAGAGTGCCTGTTCTAGTCTCCGAATTTGCTTTTCCATCCAGGCCCAAGAACTGGGTTCCACACGCGACATATTGACCGAGCAATCGAAAAAATTCACGTTCGCGAGGTGGATGTCGGCTAGCTGATCCCCCAAATCGGTCAGATCAAATTGCGGATCCCCCAAATGCATAAAGTAATACAGGACAGGCAAGCGATTTGCCGATTCTATGCGTTGCTGCCGTCCCGCAAGCAAATCAGTGTATTGACAGATAAGTTGAGTTGGATGCACCAAGGACGATTCGGCAATGGGTTCTGCCGAACGCAAAGGTGCTCGCTGCTGCACATTCAGTAAAGTATCGAAATCTACGTAGCGACCGCCAACAAGCCGAATCTGATTGAAACACTCGATTGGTCTCGCTTCCTTCCTCAGCCACTCAGCGTCGAGAACCATTTCGAAGGTTGTCGCGAGGCGCATTTCTGGAAATACACCGTTTCCCGAATAATACCGAATTCCTTGGAACTGACACTGAGCTTCTCTCGCCGCGCGGAATTGCTTGTGAAAAACGCCCGGATCGATTGGCATGGCGTCGAGATCATGCAGCAACACCCATCTTGTCTTAGCTTCTGAAATGCCCGTACACCAAGATAACCAGGAATACACCCACCCCCAGTGGATTCTGCGTGCGACGCGAACTTGAACTGGAGAATAACCTAATAAACGAACCTTTAACCCTTGGGATTCCACCTCTCGGATAACTTTGCTAAATGCCTCTGAAATCCGATCAATCGTTTGATCAATGACAACAAGTACCTCTCGCAGATCAGTTTTGTCGCATTGGGCGATAAGGCGCAGATTGGCTGCCGCCACTGGCCACAGTTCATGCATCGCTGCGATGACAATTGTGTAACCGTCTTCTGGTTTGGAAAGGGGGGCCCAATGCACCAAATTACGGATCTGCCACAGTAAAGGCAACCTGCGACTGGACTTGAGAGAGAATTTTACGAACTCATGCACGAGTTTTTTCATCTCAGTGCGTCCTTAGAGGTGCCTGCGGTTGATGCGAACCAATCGATCGGTAACGGCGTCGTGTTGTCAATTGCTAAGTTTGATAAAACAAGGTGAACCGGAGATCATGCATACGCAAGCGAAATTCACGTTTTCGAGCGACACTTTGAGTATTCTATGAATTTACAACTAACTTTCATTTCAGTTCGCATAAAACGGCAACACTGCGAATCGTGGCCAAACTGCGACCAAAATTACAGCGTACCGTTAAGCTTTGAAGACGTTGGACTTCTTAGCGAACGACAAAGCATTGCGTGTATCAATGATCAATGATGCCCAGTCACTTAATTGCAAATAATCGATTTGTGCATGGGCGGTGGCAACCAAGACGGCGTCGAAACTGCGAATCGTTTGCTCATCCCAATGAATGCTTTTTACCCCTGCCCAGTGCGCATGTTCCCGCGTCGGTTTGATCACCGGAATATACGGATCGTAGTAAGAAACCTCGGCACCAGCGTTCTTCATGATGTCCATCAGCACGAAACCTGGCGACTCGCGCTCGTCGTCGACGTTGGCTTTGTAGGCAAGCCCGACAAGCAGGATCTTGCTGCCGTTAAGGGGTTTCTTCTGAGCGTTGAGCGCGTCGGTGAGTTTTCGAATCACGTATTCTGGCATTGAGGTGTTGATTTCACCTGCCAACTCGATGAACCGGGTCGCGCGACCGTACTCGCGTGCTTTCCAGGTGAGGTAAAAGGGATCAATCGGAATGCAATGCCCCCCCAAACCAGGTCCAGGATAGAAGGGCATGTAACCAAAGGGCTTCGTCTTAGCTGCCTCAATGACTTCCCATACGTCAATTCCCATCGCGTCGTAAACCATCTTCAATTCGTTCACCAGAGCGATGTTCACACTGCGAAAAATGTTCTCAAGCAACTTGGTGGCTTCCGCAGCCCTGCAACTGGATACCGGAACCACCCGCTCGACGGCCTTGGAATACAACGCGACCGCCTTTTCCAAGCACTGCGGCGTGAACCCCCCTACGACCTTCGGGATCGTCGCGACCTTGCTATCTGGGTTACCTGGGTCCTCGCGCTCGGGCGAGAAGGCCAAGTGGAAATCGTCTCCAGCCTTCAGCCCGGAGCCCTTTTCCAGGACCGAACGCAAGTCTTCGTCGGTGGTCCCGGGATACGTCGTCGACTCGAGGACCACCAGCGTTCCCTTTTGCAAGTAAGGTGCAATGGATTTGCCGGTCGCAATGATGTAAGAAATGTCGGGTTCGCGATTCTTGCTCAGCGGTGTCGGAACGCAGATGATGACGGCATCGCATTCCGCCACGCGTGCGAAGTCAATGCTGGCCTGCAATCGACCGGATTGGACTTGATCCTGGATAGCCTCCGACGCAATGTGATGGATGTAGGATTGCCCTGCGATGATGGCATCGACCTTCTTCTGGTCGATGTCAAGACCAAGAACCTTTTCACCGCAGCGGGCAAATTGAAGGCATAAAGGCAAACCGACGTAACCAAGACCGATGATGGAGAGCATTAAGGAAGCTTGAAGTTGGAAGTTGGAAGTTGGAAGTTGGAGGCTAGAAGCTTGATGCTAGAAGCTTGACGCTATGGGGTTACCTGATAAAAAACAAATCGACTAGTTTGAGAACTGCGGTCTCTTGAAACATCGTAGGGGTTAGTGACTGTATTCCCGGTACCAGTTTACGAAGTGGGCTATGCCAACTTCGATCGGAGTCGTGGGTGCATAACCTATCGCTGCTCGAAGGTCTTCAACGTCCGCGTATGTCTCGAGCACATCGCCAGGTTGCATTGGTAGATAATTTTTGATCGCTGTAATTCCTATCGCCTGCTCAAGTACCTCGATGAACTTTCCCAGTTCCGTTGGCTGATGGTTTCCAACATTGAATAATCGGTACGGTGCGTTACTCGTTCCGGGGTCCGGACAGTCGCTTTTCCATCCTGGGTTTGGCTCTGGAATTTTGTCTAAAATGCGTTGGAGTGCATCGACCACGTCCTCCACATAGGTGAAGTCGCGACGCATTCTGCCATGATTGTAGACGTCGATCGGTTCACCCTTGAATATCGCCTGAGTGAATTTATACAACGCCATGTCTGGTCGTCCCCAAGGACCATAAACGGTAAAAAAACGCAATCCGGTCGTGGGCAATCGAAACAAATGGCTGTAAGTGTGTGCCAGCAACTCATTCGCCTTTTTGGTGGCTGCGTACAAGCTCACAGGATGGTCGACACTTTGATGGATCGAAAAGGGTTGACTCGTGTTCGCACCGTAAACACTGCTGCTGCTGGCATAAACCAAATGGGGAGTTCTTGCGTGGCGACAACCCTCTAAAATGTTCGCGAACGCGACCAAGTTAGAATCAATATAGGAAGCTGGATTTTCAAACGAGTAGCGGACGCCCGCTTGGGCCGCCAAATGCACAACCCGATCGAACGATGTGCTCTCAAACAATTGATCGACTACCTTGCGATTCGCTAGTTCCAAATGCTGGAACTTAAACCGTGGAAACACCTCTAATTGCTTGAGTCGATCGTTCTTGAGTTGTACGGAGTAGTAGCCATTGAGATTGTCGACACCAACGACTTGGTGGCCCGCTAAAAGCAACCGTTTGCTTAAATGATAGCCGATAAAGCCGGCCACGCCGGTAACGAGAATCATGTTATTGCCACTTCGTGAACTTAGGCTGCACGGCCTCAGCGCGGACTTCGTTCCTGTGGGTGACTTGGCCAAGTGGCTTTGCCATCCTTTACGCCCTGATCCTTCGCTAAGGCTTCGGGTTGCGATTATCGCTTGTCCTCTAAAGACCCACCGGCGAAGAACTTGGGAGAGTCCGTCGCTGACGCGATGCTTTGAAGGCCTTTTATTAAATTTCTGTCAACAAACTTCCTAAAGCACGTTCGGCGATCCTTGAGTCTTTAGACTGACAGTTCGCCCCTTGCGGACTATTTCCCCTCACGCATGAGGACCGTTTTGATCGTTCTCATGATCAAATACATGTCTAACCAGACACACCAATTCCGGATGTAGTACATGTCCCAATAAATTCGAAGCTCATACACGCCACTATTGCGACACCTTACCTGCCACAAGCCAGTTAGACCGGGCCGCACCGTTTTGTAGGCTTCGAATTCCTCGGAATATTCATACACATAGCTCGCATCGTAAGTGGGCGAGTCGATGATCGGGCGTGGGCCTACCAAACTCATTTCGCCGAGCAAGACATTCCACAATTGTGGCAATTCGTCAAGGCTGGACGCTCGCAAAAATTTGCCGATCGCGGTAACACGCGGATCATTCTTGAGCTTGTGCGTTTCGTTCCATTCCCAACGGGCAGCTGGGTTGTTTGCTAGGTATGTTTCCAAAACTTGATCGGCGTTCTTTTGCATAGAACGGAATTTCCAAGCACGGAACTCGCGACCGCCAAGGCCAATACGATTTTGAGAGTAGAAGATCGGCCCGCGCGAGCTGAGTCGTATTAGTAGGCAAATCGTTGCCAAAAAAGGGAAGCCAATTACCAGGGCAATCGAAGTCAGAAATAGGTCTAGGGCTCGTTTGGCTGCCAACTCGAGGGAGCTTGGATGCGCGCCTCCAAAACGCAATCCCGCAGACGAACCGATGCAAAACATCTGGTCCCAAATACTCATGTCGGTTTGGCTGGACGATAGAAGAATGCGATTCGGAATCGCAGCCAACGATTTGTCCAGAATCGGAGCCATTTCTCGGTTGGCACATGGCGATACAATGACCCAAGTAGCCCCTAGCTTGACCGCAGCCTCATCTGCACTTCGAATGTCATAAATCGGCACTTGAGAAGCTTCCTGCGAATGATTAACAGCCCAATACTGGCTCGAATCCACTAGCAGCCCGACCGGCCTGAACCCTTGGTCAATCTCATGTTGCATTCGCCTTGCCAAATCCTGTCCTCTCTGCGGTTCGGCCACAATCAACGTTGGTGCGCCCCACCAAGAAAACCGCTTAACGATTTGCCTGACGAGAAAGCGGGTGGACATGATCATCGGTAGACCCACTCCAAAGGCCACCATAGCTACAATCGCGTAAAAAACCCACAATTTCGGAAAACAAAACCAGCCTATCCCCGCGAAAACCAACACTGCTGCAAACAACGCCTTGGCCAATTGCCGGAACTCGACAACAGACCCCAGTCCCAATCCTGGGTACAGGCCAGCCAAATTCGCTATCGGCAGAATGACTAACGATACAAAAAAGGCGGTTTGGTTTTCTACTTGGGTGTTCGATATCCCAGTCAACCGCTCAAACACAGCCGACGTGAGGAATAGGCAAGAATACAGGGACAAAAAATCTGCCGCCGCAAGTGGAGCGGCGGTTAGAAACGACTGAACCGTAGATCGATTCGCAAGCCGCGTCGCCGTTGCATTTGAGCGAGAATTCGTTGTGCAATACTTTTTGAGCATCTCTGCGGCATTGCGGTCAACGGCATCCAAACGGTGATATCGATCGTAGACCCCAACGTTTCGTGTCGACTCCGTTACGGATGGGTCTTCTGCTGCTAATCTTGTTGTAGTTGACATGCCAGTACTCAGCTAAATCACAAGAAATACGAGATATATGCCATTCGGACGCACATCTTGACCCCTCCGCGTAGGGAAGTCAATGGTTGCAGTTGGCAAAGCCCCAATAAAGGGGTCGCAAGGTCCACTGACCGGGAGTGTAGTCCGGCCAAAAAATACTGGCAAGGGATGATTTCTTACCTCAAGCAAGAGAAAAAATTCTTGCGTCGAATTTTCGGAAGGGCAGTCGCAATGGTTTAGTTGCAATATACAATAGTTTGGTTGCATGCTGGTTACGATTTGCCACCCATGCCACGGAACATCGCGAGCCATCCGGTTTGTGTTTTGAATCAAATCACGGGATTGCTTGCTCGATTCCGTTAAAGTAAGGTTTGAGGCTTAGAGTGCCACCGCTGCTCAGCGGCGAAATCTCGCTTGAACGACCGTCCATTTGTCCTCCTTCATGTTCCATTCAGGATGGGTGTGCTAACCTTGGCACTCAATTCGCGGACCTGCATCGCGAGGGCGAGCAAGTGAACCGTGCTCTTTTCTGGACTTTGAGTATTGCCCATGCGCCTATTGGTTGTGGAGGATGAAGTCGATTTGTTGGAGTCACTCGCGCAAGCCCTTCGCGAGGATGGATATGCTGTCGACACTGCTGACAATGGCGATGATGGGTATTTTAAAGCCAAGACGTGGGACTATGACGCCATCCTATTGGATTGGATGTTGCCGAGGCTCAACGGGATTGAATTGCTTCGTCGACTTAGACGCGACAAGAAGACTCCGGTCTTGCTTCTGACGGCCAAGGACTCGGTGTCCGATCGGGTGGCTGGATTGGACCAAGGGGCGGACGATTTTCTAGTGAAGCCTTTCAATTTGAGCGAGCTGCTGGCGAGAGTTAGGGCTCTCATTCGAAGGTCCACCGGAAACGCTTCGAATCTCATTGTCATCGGCTCGATTGAAATCGATTTGGCGAGCAAAACGGTAATGGAATCCGGCAACGCAATCGAACTGACTGCGAGGGAATACGCGATGCTTGAGTTGCTGGCCGTGCATGCTGGCAAGCTTGTCAGTCGAACCATGATCTACAATCACATTTTTGACGAACAAGATGACACGTTATCGAATCTAGTGGATGTTCATATATCGCACTTGCGGAAAAAGCTAGGCAGGGATTTGATCGAAACAAGGCGAGGCCAAGGGTACATTCTGAATGTTTAGCGTGTTACGGTCATTGCGATGGCGTATGCAGTCCTGGCATGCATTGATTCTCTTGTCCGTTTTGGTCGGCTTTGGTTGTCTTTTGCATTGGGAAATGGTGCGCGCGCATTGGGACCGTATTGACGACGAGTTATTAGGTGCAGCTAGAATACTCGAAGGCTCCATGTTGGCGGTACCTCCCGCAATTTTAGAAGCGCTCGCTCAAGACGTTTCTATGTCCGGACCTCGTATGCCACGCTCCAATCCTAATCGCCCACGTTGGCCAGAGGATAGGAGGCCAGAGGATAGGCGGCCAGAAGATAGGCTGCCAGAGGAGCGGAGGCCGGAGGATCGAAATCCACCGCCCATTCGCTCGCCTCAAATTTTGCCTCCGCGAATGGTCCCTTATCGCAACTGGAATTTCCCCGGTGCCGACACGCAAGACCTTGGAGATCGAACCGAGGAGGAATGGGAAGCGTCCATTCAACTTCCAGCTCAGCTTCCCGAGCAACTGGGACGCAACCAGGGAGCAGCCTATTTCTTCATCTGGCGAAGCGATGGGTCCGTCCTTCGAGAATCCAATTCTCCTGCTCAGCCGCCAACGCGAAATGACGAGGTCTTTGCATCGCTTCAACGCGACCGGATGGCACGGCAAGAGCGAGGGCCATTTCGAGAAGTGTTCATTCGAGGACCAAGGGAAACCTTGATCTGCGTCGGTCGATCTGCGCTTCGTGAACGAGAAAAAATAGCAGGCATGACTGGGATGATGATTGCAAGCGGACTCTCCGTCCTAGGAA
The DNA here is from genome assembly GCA_945870455.1 of Pirellula staleyi DSM 6068. GTDB lineage: Bacteria > Planctomycetota > Planctomycetia > Pirellulales > Pirellulaceae > JBKCUI01. The sequence continues at coordinate 11,671 of CAMBSL010000044.1, forward strand.
TTGGCTTGATTGGTGGTTGGTGGTTGAGCAAACGCGCTATCGAACCGATTCAACGCATGAGTCGAACGGCTCAGGGAATCAATGCGAATCAGCTAACAGATCGCATCAAGCTGTCTGGTTTTGATACCGAACTTGCCGGGCTTGGTGCAACGCTCAACACCATGCTTGATCGGCTCAGCCAAGCCTTTGAGCAGCAACGTCAGTTCACAGCAGACGCCTCGCATGAGTTGAGAACTCCGGTCTCAATCATTCTAACGAGCAGTGAACTCGCACTTTCAAAACCCCGAGAACCAGAGGAGTATCGCGAGCAGTTGGTGAAATGCAAACGAGCCGCAGAACGAATGCGTCAATTGACCGACTCGTTACTAACACTCGCACGGCTTGACTCAACCACAAACCTAGAGATGACCCATTTAGACGTAGAGGCATTGCTTCAAGATGCGGTCAGCTCCATTCAACCTTTTGCGGACTCAAAATCCATTGAGATCCACTCTCACTTGGAACACGCGTCCCTACAAGGAAATGAAACGTTGTTGCGGCAAGCAATCGGTAACCTATTGTCCAATGCCATCAAATATAGTCGTCGCGAGGGACAAGTCTTCGTCCGTTTGCTCAAGTCCAAGGACTATGCAACCATTGAAGTCGAAGACCACGGAATCGGCATTCCGGAATCAGCGATCTCTCGACTTTTCGATCGGTTTTACCGCGTTGATGAATCTCGAGCGCGGGCCGAAGGTGGAACTGGACTTGGCCTGTCTATCGCAGAACGCATTGTGCACTGCCACCGGGGACAGATCTTGGTTGAGTCCGTACTTGGGAGGGGCAGCACGTTTCGAATCGCGCTGCCGTTGCTGAGTTAAGGCAAGCGGCAGATTGCGATATCCCAACCCGAACGGTAACGGCTCGTTGCTTTAATGGGCTGTGAGATGGGGTATTCGAAAGTGGCATGGGCGTCTCGCGGGGTAACCCCAGGGGCATTCAATGCATGCCATCTGGCTTTACGCCAGTGGTAATTGACCTTCGCTCTAGCATGAAGGTAAAGATCCCCTGGGATAAACCGGTGCAACGCTTCATCTTTACCCACATTTCAGGGCATCGAAAACCAAGATCCCTTGTTTTTCCTGCTCGTGCTCAGTCCGAAGGACGGTGCTCGTGCAAGAAAGAAGTGGGTAAAGATGAGGCGTCTCGCCCATGGATTCACGAGCGCGCTCGTGCCACGCGATGGTAACCCGTGCCCGTAAGCGAGGAGCCGACTGCAATACCTCGCTAACGCTTCGGGTTACCATTAAATCAACAGCCCGGTAACTTGGTTCTGAATGCTCGAAACCATCGCGCACGGCTCAGCCAGGAAGCGTTACGCTTGTGGCTCGGTCATGGAGAACGGATCGAGAGCTGCGTCTAGCGTTTCCTTGGGCAGCACGTTTTGTTCGATACATAACTCGCGGATTGTCTTGCCAGATGCGAATGCTTCTTTGGTCAGCTTAGCCGCTTTCTCGTAGCCGATATGTGGATTGAGACTGGTGACCATCGACAAACTCTGCTCGACCGCCGCTTCGCATGCTTCCGGGTTGGCTTCCAGGCCGTCCATGCAGAACTCGATAAACGCGCCGATGCCCTTCGACAGCAACGCCACGCTTTCCAGCATCGCGTGCCCCATGACCGGCATCATGATGTTCAATTGGAAATTGCCGCCCGTTGCACCGCAGAGGGTCATGGTTGTATCGTTACCCATTATGCGAGCGGTCAATTGCATCATGCTCTCGCACATGACTGGATTCACCTTGCCGGGCATGATCGACGAGCCAGGCTGGCGATCGGGCAGAATCACTTCATAAAATCCGCATCTAGGGCCTGATCCCAACCAACGGATATTGTTCGCAATGTTGAACAACGACATCGCGATCGTCTTGACTTGCCCATGACATTCAACAAGTCCGTCGCGTTGTGCATTGGCTTCGAAATGATCGACTGCTTCGATAAACGGGATGCCCGTTTGTTTGACCAAGTCTGCAGCGACTCGCCCACCGAACTCGGGATGCGTGTTGATGCCGCTGCCGACGGCAGTGCCCCCAACCGGCAATTCATAAACCGCTTTGGCAGCCACACGAGCTCGTTCGAGAGAAAGTTCTATTTGCCTTGCAAACGCGCCGAACTCTTGCCCCAATCGCAGCGGAGTCGCATCCATCAAATGAGTTCGACCGATCTTAATGATTTTGTCCCATTGCTCAGCCTTAGTTCGCATCATTCGATGGAGCTTCTCAAGCTGTGGAATGAGCGTGTTGTGAATCTCGCACGCGGTTGCGACGTGGATGGCTGTGGGAAAGGTATCGTTGGTGCTCTGTCCCATGTTGACGTGATCGTTTGGATGGATCGGTTTCGATTTCGAAAAGCGATCGCCACCCATCAACTCAATGGCACGATTGGAGATGACTTCATTGATGTTCATGTTGCTCGATGTTCCCGAGCCCGTTTGAAAAACATCGACCGGAAACTCACCGTCCATTTTTCCATCGATGACATCCTGGCAAGCCGCATACATGGCTTTCACTTGATCGATGCTGAGCGGGTTTTTGCCTGTGAGCGTTAATTTTCCAAGATCGTTGTTGGCTTTCGCGCAGGCCAATTTGACTCGTCCCATGCCGCGAATCAGTGGGACGGGCAACTGCCAACCCGAGATCGGGAAATTCTCAACGGCCCGTTGTGTTTGCGCACTATAGTACGCGTTGGCGGGCACTTGAACCTCGCCCATCGAATCAACTTCGGTTCGGTAGTTTGTCATGGTTTTACTCAGGTGATGGGACAAAGGCCTAATTGGACCGTTGTGTCGGCTAACTCCACGTCTTCAAGCTCAATGGATTTGGCGGTGCTCTCCATCGATAATTGGACCGCTAAAGTTTCCGAACATATGAATGCATGGTTTTCTTGGATTGCATCTCGAATCAAGGAAACGTCGGTTTGCAGAACGACTTCAATTCGGTCGCTGAAGTTGCACTGTCGCTTTTTGCGCATATCTTGGATCAAGCGAATCGCATCCTTGGCAATTCCCTCGCGAATCAAACTTTCGGTAAGTTCCGTGTTGAGGGCGACGACGCAATTCTTGCCTTGTGAAGCAGCCCAACCTGCTTTTGCGCTCATTCGAACTTGGATGTCTTCGCTGTCGAGCTCGATCTCGTTTCCGTCGACGTTAAGCGTGATTTTTGAATGAAGTGTCATCTGTTCAAGCAAGAGTGCGCCCGAAGCGACAGCTAAGGCTTGCTTGACCTTCGGCAACAAAGGTCCAACGCGTGGGCCAAGCTTTCGCAAGTTTGGCAAGACCGAGTACTCGACGAATGGACTTGCTCCGCTTGCGTAGCGAATTTCTTTGACGTTGAGCTCTTCTCGCACGATGTCGTCATGGATTTTTAGCCACTCGATATGCGTGTTGTCCGCCATCGTCACTTCGACCCGACCAAGCGGCTGTCGGACTTTGAGCTTGGCATCCATGCGTGCCGAACGGCCAAGCGAAGCGATCTCTCGAAGCAGAGCCATGCGAGTATTCAATGTGGGATCGGTGGTCGCAAAACTTCCGTCGGGATAGTCGCACAAATGAACGCTTTCGCAAACACCTGGCAATGTGCCCTTTAAATGCCGCCATAGAACCTCTGCTAAAAAGGGAGTGAATGGCGCGATCAATTTGGCGATGATAACCAGGCTTTCGTAGAGCGTCCAATACGCGTCGAGCTTGTCGGTCGATTGCTTGTCAGCAGACCAGTAGCGAGATCGGCTCCGTCGGACGTACCAATTGCTCAACGCATCCACCAACGCATTGAGAGCCTGGCAAGCACCGTAGCTATCGTAGTTATCCATTCGATCGACAGCCTCTTTGCAAGCTGTCGCCAACTCGCTCACCATCCAACGATCCAATTCGCTGCGTTCGCCGATGGGGCGATACGTTGGCGATTGTGCAAACTCTTTCGAGGTCAGTTGAGCAAGTGGCCCAACGATATCGGAAGGCCCTTGGAAACCATCGATTTCAGCATAAATGTTAAAGAAGCTAAAGACGTTCCAGAGTCGAAGAATGAACTCGGGAATACTATCTCGAATGGCACGTTCACTGTAGAGAATGGAATTCCAAGGTGGTTGGTTTGCGAATAGATACCATCGCAAAGCGTCCGCACCATACTTATCAAAAATCTCCTGCGGGCTTCGGTAATTGCGAAGCGATTTCGACATCTTGCCCGTCTTGTGGACGAGGTCGTTCCCGAGGACCTCGCGGGCCTCTTCTTCCGTTAAAAAGCGTTGTTTGCCATCCTTGCTTTCGTACCATTCAGCCAGCATCAAGCCTAAAACGATGCAATTCTTGAACGGGTGTGGGTAAGCCACGGTCTCCTTTTCGAAGAGCATGGTACTGATGGCGAGCTGGCTATAGAACCAGCCTCGCGTCTGGTCGATGGCCTCGCTGATGAAGTCTGCAGGGAACTGGCTCTTGAACAACTCCGCATTTTTGTGCGGGAATCCCCACTGAGCGAAAGGCATTGCACCGCTGTCGTACCAACAATCGATGACTTCGGTGACGCGTGTCATGCGTGCACCGATTGCGAACGGGGAATCGTAAGTGATGGCGTCGATGTAGGGCTTGTGCACGCGCAGGTCGTCGACGAGTTCTGGGTTCTTTGCCTTGGCTTGTTCCCATACTTCGACGCCGCGAATACCGGACTTGGCAAGAAGTTCATCGTACTTGCCAATCGCCTCCATTTTGCCTGTTTGATCGCAAACCCAGATAGGCAATGGAGTACCCCAGTAGCGTTCACGGGAAATCGCCCAATCGACGTTGGATTCAAGGAAATTGCCAAAACGGCCCGTTCCGATGTGTTCGGGATGCCAGCCGATTTTCTGGTTGTTCTCAAGCATTGCATCGCGATAGGAAGTGGTTCGAATGAACCAGCTCTCACGCGGGTACTGAATGAGTGGATCTTCGCTTGCGCGCCAACAAAATGGATAATCATGAACGTATTGCTCTTGGTACCAAAGGCTCCCCTCGTCTCGCAATCTGCGGGTGATGGGTTTGTCCGCGTCTTTGACCCATACGCCTTCGTAGTCAGGCGCCTCGGAGGTGAACTTGCCGCTGGGCGACACAGGGCAAAGCAATGGAGGTTGATTGGGTTCCGCAAACCGCTTTCGTTGTTCGACGAGGACTTCGTAGTCCGCTTCACCAAAAGGGGGTGCCATGTGAACGAGGCCTGTCCCCGAATCGATCGTAACAAAGGGAGCCGCGACAACACGCCATGACGGACGCTCTGCACCGCCGGCCGTGAGAGCAACGGAAGCCGATGCGGTTGGATCATAGTAGTAGGGGAACGGAGGCGTGTAGTGCAAACCGACGAGTTTTGAGCCCTTAACGGTCTTTTGAACCGTCAGCTTTCGCTTGGTTTTGTCGGCGAGGGATTGGACCAATGCCTGTGCAACGACGATTGTTTCGTCCGCTTCGTCATCGCGACAAAAAGCATAGTCGAGTTGGGAGTTCACCGCCGCGAATTGATTGCTTGGCAAAGTCCATGGAGTCGTGGTCCAAACGATAAGAGAAGTCTTTTCGAGCCCTTCGATCGGAAAGCGAACATAGACACTTGGGTCGGCAACTTCGCGATACCCTTGTCCAACTTCGCCAGCGCTCAAGGCCGTGCCACCTTGTGCCCACCACCAAACGATTTTGTGACCGCGATAGAGCAAGCCTCGGTCGAACAACGTCTTGAGCGACCACCATACGCTTTCGATATAGCTTTGATGGTAGGTGACGTAGGCTTGCGATAAATCGATCCAAAAGCCTAGACGTTCGGTCATGCGTTCCCACTCTTGCATGTACCTCCAAACGCTTTCCTGACACCGCTGAATGAAGCCCTCGATGCCGTACGCTTCAATTTCATCTTTGCTATGGATACCGAGTTCCTTGCAAACTTCGACTTCCACTGGTAGACCGTGAGTATCCCAACCGGCCTTTCGATCGCAACGAAATCCTCGCATGGTTCGATAGCGTGGAAAGACATCTTTGATGGCGCGGGTCAAGCAATGTCCTGGATGGGGCATTCCATTGGCTGTCGGCGGTCCTTCGAAGAACACGAACGTCGGAGCGGCGGCCCTTAGTTCCAGCGATTTTTCATAAATGCGGTTCTGTTTCCAAAACTCCAGAATTTCTTCTTCGAGTTTTGGAAACTTAACATCCGTTTTGACAGCGTGAAACATGACCTAAAGTCGGGGGCTGGTGGGTGAAAACTGCGAAGGTAAGCCGTTGCTTTTAAAACCACAGCTCAATCGACATCGCTAACTCCCGGCTCGATTTCCTCTTCTTCGTCCAAGATTTCTTCGTCAATATCTTCGACGGCGCCTGGAACCAATCCATCGTCGGCCGGTTCGATCTCGTATTCGTCGTCCAACTCTTCTTCGAAATCGTCGTCGAAGTCATCATCGAAGTCATCTTCGTCGAAGTCTTCGAAGGGATCTTGCTCTTCGTCCTCGGTATCGCCGAGGGGAAGTTCGTCTTCGCCTTCCTCCTCATCCTCTCCCCAAGAATTTTTCGCTGGGGCACGGGCGGGAGTTTCCACTTTGAGGGCCATTTCAAACCAATCCTGCAATGGCTCACCGAACTCGACACTCGGTTGGTTCTGGGGCTCAATTGCCGAATCGTAGTCCGGTTCGAAATCCAGGGCTTTGGATAGGTCAATTCCGCAGGAAGCAACCGTTCCGTACGGCAGCCCCTTAACGGCGCAATTTCCATCGAGTCCGTTTTTCGTCTGTGAATTATGAATTAGTTTCACGAATTAGCTCCAGCAAAGCGGAGAATTGAAGTGTGTGTGTGTGTGTTGTCGAGCCTAGAATCCTTCGAGCCCGAATCACGAGCATTCGGGGATCAAACCCATTCGCGTGTCCCGTCCCCAGAATGATTAGCTTGTCCCGACCCGCAATGATTAGCGTGTCTCGTCCCCGGAATACTGTCAACCGCCATTGGTCGTTTTCGTTGCAAACCAAATGGCTTTTCACGCTCGCACGCGTACCGAACCGATCCGACGTGACAATTGTCAAAACTTATAGTAAACTGGGTGATTCAGTAGTTGGATTCAACCTCCCTTTGGCAAACCTAATGGTACAACCGGACACGGCAACGACAATAACACAAGTCTCGATGCAAACGCTCGCGGACAGCATCGAATTTGCCAAAATCGCGGCGAAAGCGGCGGCTGAGAACAAGGCCCAGGATATCCTCGTTTTGGATTTGTCAAAGCAGACGAGTGTTTTCGACTGCTTTGTCATCGCGACGGGAACAAGCCGACGTCAAATGCAAGCCATCGCGGAAGAAATCGAACGTGTCTACAAGGCACGTGGCGAAATTAGGCTGAGCATTTCGGGTTACAATGACAGCCGATGGATCGCGTTGGATTACGGTGGGGTCGTCATACATCTTTTCGACGAGGAATGCCGAAAGTTCTATGATCTGGAAGGCCTTTGGGCTGATAGCGCTCGGATCGATCTAACCGAAGCACTTCGCGAAACAAACGCTCGGGCAACCTTCTAGGATACCAGCGGCTGAGCCCAGAGGCTGAGCAAGGAGCAGGCAAATGGCGATATCGATTGAATACTTGTTGTGGATGCTGCCGATTTTGGCAGCCGTATCTCTCGTCATGGCCGCCACGCGGCATGAATCCATCGAACGGATTCTGAGTCAAAGCTGGCGGACCGCCGTTTGGACTCTCAGTTTCCTGGGTGCTATCGCTGCGGTACTTTGGTTTGCCATGTTCTGGATAGGTTAGTGCGGGATTAAGTCAAGGATACGACAGTTTCGATTTGCTCAGTTGAAACGACTTGCTGTCTCCGTCGTGAAACGTCACGCGAGCCATTCGGCGCATTCCCCGACCCTCCACCGAGGATATGGTTCCTTGACCGTAGGTTGGGTGCATTACGATGTCACCCTCTTCGAAACGATCGACCGGGATTCCGTCTGGTGTGGTTGTCGCTGCGATTTGGGCAGCGGTTTTGAGTCCACCTAGGGGCAACTGTTTGTTTATGCGACTAAGTTTTTTCGAGATGTCGTCGAGCCCCATCGGGATCTCTTCCTCTGGAAAATTCCGAGGGCTGATGTCTTGAAATACCACGTCGTTCTCATCCGCAGCGCTGGGTGGCTCCTGCGAGACGTCCCATTCCTCTTTCGTTTCAATGGCAAGTTGCTTTCGCTTGGGAGCTGGAATATTAGCGCGTTTACCCCGATGTAAAAAACTTTTGGATTCCCATTCCTCTCGATAAGAATCGCCGTGATCGTCCGTTGCAAAGTCATCACCGAAACCGAAAGGTTCACTGCGGTCAATGATCTCCATCTCCGCTCGCGGCAGTTCCAACAAAAAGGAACTTGGGCTACTCATCTTGGAGTTTCCAAAGCCTCGTGTTCGGGCTGTGCTGATTTGCAACCGGTTTTTGGCTCGTGTTATGCCAACAAAAAACAATCGACGTTCTTCTTCTAATTGGGCTGGGTCTCGCATCGATCGAATGTGCGGTAGTACTTCTTGTTCGACAGCGATGATGAAAACGTTGTCGAATTCTAGACCCTTTGCGGAATGCAATGTCATCAGAGTGACTTTGCTCTCGGTATCCGTGATGCCATCGGCGTCGCTCAGGAGCGTCACTTGTTCGAGAAATCGTTCGATCGCATTGCCATCCCTATCTTGGCGGTCGACTTCGGCTGCGTCGGCGATGAGTTCATTGATGTTACCTTGGATGCTCTCATCCGGCGCTTCGGACTTCTTGCCCGATAGATACTTGACGTAGTCGGTTTTGGTAACCAATTGTTGAATCAATACCGACAGCGGGCCGGACGAAAGATGGACCAACTGATCGTAGATTGCAAGGAATTCGCGTGCACCGGAAGCGGCTTTTTTGCTCAGGAATCCATGTTCAATGGCCGCTCGGAGTGCCACAAGCATCGGTATGTCTTTCGAGCGAGCCAGCTCCGTAACTTTTGCGATGGATTTGTCGCCGAGTCCGCGTGTTGGCACATTGACGACGCGTTGGAATGAAATGTCGTCGGTCGGATTGTGTACAAGCCGCAAATAAGCCAGCAAGTCCTTGATCTCTTCTCGGTGATAGAATCGAAATCCACCGATCAATTGATAATTGAGTTTGCGACGAAGCAAGGCGGCTTCTAGAAGTCGCGAGTGAGCATTGGTCCGGTATAGGATGGCGAAATCTTTTGGTTTCGCACTCCCTTCGATAACCGCCACGGCTATTTGGTCAGCGATGTTGTCCGCCTCATCGCGTGCGGTCGAGTAGGCACACAGTCGAACCGGAAAGCCTTTCTCTCGGGTTGGGATCAATCGCTTGGCTTTTCGGCGTGTATTGCAGGAGATGAGCGAATCCGCAATGGACAGAACCTCCGGTGTGCTTCGATAGTTTTGTTCCAGCCGAACCGTCACGACGTTGGGATAGTCGCGTTCGAAGTTAAGAATGTTGGATATGTCCGCGCCTCGCCAACCATAGATCGATTGATCCGGGTCACCTGTGACATTCAAGTTCGGATACTCAACGGACATCGAACGCACGATCAGATACTGGGACAGGTTGGTGTCCTGGTATTCATCGACCAAAATATAGCGATGTTTGGAATCGAGTTCGCTGCGAAGATCGGGACTCGATCGCAGAATAGAGGCGGTGTGCATCAGGAGATCATCGAAGTCAACCGCATTGTTTTGCAATAAGAGTTTCTGGTAGGCAGGATAGATCTTTCCCAAGATTTTGTCGGTCGCCGAGCGATGTTCGCCTTCGAGCATCTCGGGCGTGATGACGCGATTCTTGAGGTCGCTTATTCCTTTGACAACGTCATTGAAATTCAGATGCGTCATGGATACTTGGGCAAGCTCGATGGCTTGTTGCATGGCCTTTTTGGAATCGTCCATATCGAAGATGGAAAAATTTTCTGAGATGCCTACCATCCGACCGTAGCGGCGAAGAAATCGAGCGCAGTAGCCGTGATAGGTTCCCATCCAAACGGGTGCGTCGTCGCTGATCTTCGCCAGCCTGGATTTCATCTCCTGGGCGGCTTTGTTGGTGAACGTCAAGGCAAGGATTGAGTAAGGCGAAATGCCTTGTTCTAACAAATAGGCGATCCGATGGGTTACGACGCGAGTTTTGCCGCTACCAGGGCCAGCAAGTGTGAGCAAGGGTCCATCCACGTGCGTGACCGCTGCCCGCTGGGCTGGATTCAAGTTTTCTAGAATTCGGGAATTCTCAATCGCCATCTGGTTTGCTCCATGCGTCGGACAAAATGAACTTTTCGCGCGAGTGGCTCGCGTGAAAGCTTGGGTTGGATACGTTACGATTCTTGTTTTGGCGACCAACTCTTTGCGGTCACAGTATCGCGTATGGTTCGCGTCCTTCCAAGAGCCAGATTCGTCAACGTTGCCGACTTGCTATAACATCCTAACACCGTTCTCACTTTCAAATTCTCGAACAAAGCGTTTCTCTCTAATGTCCGATACCACAAAACCGTCTGCAAAAACGCTAGCTGAGCTTCAAGCGAGTGGCTGGAAAAGCCGATCCGTCAAAGAAGAAATTCGTTCGAATTTCCTGAAAATGCTCGCGAACGGCGAGCCTCTCTACCCTGGAATCATCGGTTACGAAGATACCGTCATTCCAGAACTCAATATTGCCTTGTTGGCTGGGCACGACCTGTTGTTCCTCGGTGAAAAGGGGCAGGCCAAAAGTCGGCTCATGCGAACGCTCGTGCGATTTCTCGACGAGTACGTCCCCTATTTGGATATCCTCGACGTACCCGTCCACGAGGATCCCTTCCACCCGATCACCAAAACTGCCAAAGAGTTTTTGGCGAGTCACACCGCAGAACAAGTGCCGATCGGATGGTGGCACCGTTCGGAACGCTATGTGGAACGCCTCGCGCCGGGCACCAAATTCGCCGACGTGATCGGCGAAATCGACCCTTCGAAACTGACGGGTGGTGTCAGCATGGGGGCGGAAGCCGCTCTCCACTTCGGCTTGATTCCGCGAATGCACCGCGGCATCTTCGCAATGAACGAGTTGCCCGAGTTAGATGAAATGGTTCAGGTAGGCCTTTTCAATATTCTCGAAGAAAGAGACGTGCAGATCCGAGGCTACCCGGTTCGATTTGACCTGGACATCTTCATTTTGTTTTCCGCAAACCCAGGAACTTACAACCGAAGCGGTAAAGTAATACCGCAATTGAAAGATCGGATCGGATCGCTCATTCAAACGCATTATCAAACCGATCGCGATCTGGGGATCCAAATCCTGCAGCAAGAATGTGGCCTCGATCTGGGCGGCCAATATCCGGTTCAGATCCCCTATTTCATGACTGAGATTATCGAAGAGATTACGACACAAGCTCGCAAGAGCAAGTACGTCGACCAAGCGTCCGGAGTGTCGGCGCGTTTCTCGTTGTCGAATTATCGAACCATGATCGCATCCGCCCGGCAGCGAGCCGTGTTGTTGGGAGAACCAATAGCCGTCCCAAGAATTAGTGATTTAGGGCATTTGTACTCGTCGTCCCTCGGGAAGTTAGAAGTGGATTTGATGGGAAGCCACCAAATGACGGAACACAAGATCCTAGATTCGCTATTAGCCAACGCTATCAAAGTGGTTTTCGAACAATACACAAGCGAGCATGGTGTCGGTCAGATTGCTGACATATTTAACAAGGGCGTGCGGATCGAAGTGGGTGATCTTCTGCCAAGTTCCGCGTATGCGGAGCGGCTCAAGCACGTTCCACCTGTGTGGGAAGCAGCCTTCGACGTAAATGCGACGGATCAACCCGCTATTCGAGCGTCCTGCGTCGAATTCGTCCTCGCTGGCTTGTACAGCCTAGACAAAATAAGTCGAGCTAGCAAACACGGAAAAGTGAGCTACGAAGTCTGATGAATTGGACAGAAAGCTCGAACGATGGCTATAATGCGAAGGACTCATAACTAAGTTAGCCACCGCACACCCGCGATCTGTTGATCGCTTTCATTTCTTTTTTACCAGGAACCAATTGATGTCGATGTATCGCAAAACTCTTATGGCTGGAATCGCTGCTATGGCACTTGTATCTGGATATGGCGCAAACCCCAACGCATCTTCGTCTGCCGTTGCCGACGAATCTTCGAAAACGGATCTCCCCAAGGCTCTCTCGTTCAAGATGAACACGCTGGAAGGAGAAGCCGCTGATTTGAGCAAATATGCAGGCAAAGTCGTCATGTTTGTCAACGTGGCTAGCAAGTGCGGATACACGGGACAGTACGACGCACTTCAAAAACTGAATGTAGCCTACAAGGACAAAGGACTCGTCATTGTTGGAGTTCCCTGCAATCAATTCGGTAGCCAAGAAGCCGGCACAAGCAAGGAAATCAGAAATTTCTGCACGAGTAAGTACAAGGTGTCCTTTGATATGATGGAAAAGGTCAACGTCAAGGATGCTGGAAGCGAAAAGGCTTGCGACCTCTTCAAATATCTAAGCGAGCAAGATGCGAAGCCTCTTGGCAAAGGCGCGGTCAAGTGGAATTTCGAAAAATTCGTTCTGGATCGCAAAGGAAATTTGGTTGGCCGGTTCAATAGCGGAACAGAACCAGATTCCCCTGAAGTGATCAAACTGATCGAAGCCTCGCTTGCCAAGTAAGGTCCGAAAGGTTTCTTGGCTAATCGCTAAGCCCGTAGCACAGGCTGCTAGCCTGTGCTTTACCCACATCTTTCGATCTTGCTCCCCTCGCCCTGTACTTGGCTGTACTTGGGGAGAGGGGCCGGGGGTGAGGGGTTTGCAGTGTGTTTTGATTTGGTTTTTGATCGTGAATTCAATGTCTATCCTCGGTTCAGAAGCGTAAACAAACCACTGAACCTGAGGCTTTCAAGTCAGGGCTCTACCCCCCGCCCCCCTCTCCCCGAAGCGGGGCGATGGGGAGAAAACGCACGGAGCTGGCAACCTGTGCTACGTGGTAGAGTTCCAGACGCTTTCCCACCATTGCTTTTTTAGAAATGGCTAGTGTGTTGTCCGCCGTTGAAACTTTGTCGCAGCTTGTTAGCATCAACAGCGTAAATTCTTTTTACCGCGACGGGCCGGGCGAAGCATGTGTCGCTGAGTTCGTCTTGTCCTTTTTTAGGGAACGGGGCATCGAATCCACGACGCAACCCGTTCTCCCCGGTCGAACCAACGTGATCGCCCGACTTCCCGGCAAAGACTCCTCGCGTCGTGTTTTGCTAGAAGCCCACATGGATACGGTTTCGGTCGAGGGGATGAGCATCCCGCCGTTTGTACCAACCATCGAGGATGGGAAGTTGTTTGGCAGAGGCGCCTGCGATACCAAAGGAGGTCTGGCCGCGATGATGCATGCGGTCGCAGATTTGAAACAGTCTGGCCAGAAACCGCCTTGCGAGGTTTGGATGTGTGCCGTGGTCGACGAAGAATTCTCTTTTCTTGGTGTTCAGAAACTGTGCGATGGCCTTCGTGCCGATGCAGCTCTGGTTGCAGAACCCACCGAAATGCGAGCGGCAATTGCAAGCAAGGGTGTTTTGCGCTGGCGTATCGTCGCGAACGGCATAGCAGCTCATAGTTCAAAAGCACATCTGGGTGTTAATGCGATTCATCACATGGCTAGATTGGTCCTGGCTCTCGAACGCTACCACGAATCGCTCGTGGCCACGGTTCATCCAATGCTTGGTTCTCCATCTGCAAACGTGGGGATCATCCAGGGTGGCGTGCAAGTGAATTTTGTGCCGGATCGTTGCTTCATCAAAATCGACCGTCGAATGCTGCCTGGTGAAAGTGTCGAGAGTGTACTGTTGGCATATCAATCCATCGTCGACCAAATTCAACAAGCCGAGCCAAAGGCAAGATTCGATATGGAGCAGCCGATGCTCATCGACCCGGCAATGGCGACCGATCCAAATGCGTCCGTTGCTACATGTGCACAAAGAACACTCTCACAACTTGGGCAAGAAGCACACTTTTGTGGGGTTCCGTTCGGAAGCGATGCCAGCAAGTTGTCGCGGCAAGGCATCCCAAGTGTTATCATTGGACCAGGAAGCATCGATCGAGCACACGCTGCGGTCGAATACGTCGAGTTGGACCAAGTCGAACTGGCCTTCGAGTTCTACAGACGCTTTCTACTGAATTTCGAATAGATTCAAGAATGAGAAACATTTGGAAAGGCTACTAAGATGTATCGACGGGATTTTGTCCATTCAGGCGTATGCGCATTGACCGCAAGCAAGTTACTGGCCAATGGCGAATTGTTCACCAATGAGAATACCGCAGGCATCGAGGATGCAATCGACTCACACGTACATGTTTGGGATAAGTTCAGCGACCTCTACCCACTTGCGACTGGATTTTCCGAAGCCGATAGAGTCCCAGCTTCGTTTACTCCAGACGAGTTGTTTGTGCATTGCCGGCCGCAAGGCGTAAAGCAAATCGTGTTGATCCAGATGAATTTCTTTGGTTTCGACAATCGTTACATGCTCGAGTGCATCAAGAAGTACCCAGGTGTATTTTCTGGAGTTGCTGTCGTCGACGAGAAACTTGCCAATGTAACCACCACGATGAAGTTACTAGCGGAGCAAGGTGTCAGGGGCTTTCGACTTTACGCCGACAGATCCAATGCGGAGTCGTGGCAAAACGCAATCGGCATGAAAAAAATGTGGGCGTACGGAGCCGACGCGGGTTTAGCAATGTGCTTGCTCTCGAACCCTGACGCATTACCGGCAGTGGCTTCGATGTGCGAACGATTTCCTGATACACCTGTGGTTGTCGATCATTTTTCCCGCATCGGAATGACTGGGACGATCCAAGAGTCCGATCTCAACCAACTATGCCAATTAGCCAACTTCAAGAAAGTTTTCGTCAAGACTTCGGCCATGTATGCACTTGGAAAAAAGAAGCCTCCCCATCTGGATTTGTCGGAAATGGTTCGTCGTCTGCGTGATGCGTTTGGTGCCAATCGATTGATGTGGGGATCGGATTGTCCATATCAAGTCCAAACAGAACATTCGTACGTCGCATCGATCGCCCTCTTTCGAGACAAGCTCGACTTTCTCTCGAACGAAGACAAGGCCTGGATGCTGCGAGATACCGCAAGACGGGTTTTTTTTGGTGACTCTTTGCGGTCGTAATTTAAAGCGACTCAACAGATAGCTTTCCTAGACAAGTTTCTTCAGAGTGATTAAAACCATCTTTTTAAACCACTTAAAGGGTGGGAATACGCCAGAAATACCAAAAAAGCGATTTTTGCGATCTGGATTTTGGCGCGTACCTTCCTGTATGATTGAGTGTTGCTAGTTGGTAGCTTAGAACAGGATGTCAATTCATTCTGCTGACTTAAACGAAACAATTTTTCAAATTGATGTTTATTGCAAGGGAGAATGAAAATGTCTGCTGACTGGTTCTTTATGAAGAAGGGTTTCTTTGGGAAGTCCAAGGCGGTTGGTCCGATTGGCGAGTCGGATTTCCTGCACAAGATTGAGAAGGGAGAAATCTCGCCCGAAACAATGGTATCGAGTACTTCGAAAACGCACGGTCATTGGATGCATTTGAAGGAAATCCGTGCAGGATTAAAACACTGGGAAAAAACACATCCGTCGACCAACGGGGCATAAATTGGTTGGCATGCTCTGAGGAACGACTAGGCACTCAAGCCCGCTTGTCGTATTGCCATCTCTTCGCGAAGTGCACGCAGCCCTCGCTTGAGAAGACCTGCAACCGCCATTTCCGATTTCTGCATGCGATCGGAGATTTCTTTGAGCGCCATTCCTTCGAGGTATCTCATTCGAATCGCATCGCGTTGCGTTTCGGGGATTTGTTCAAGGCAAGATGCGAGAACAACAGCTGCTTCGTCGCGCATCATCCGTTGACTCGGTGATGACGTATGGGACGGCAGGATCTCCGCCATGCCGAGCGAACTGCCTCCTGAGTCGGAGTTCACCCGAATCAGCGTCTCTTTTCGAGCAGAGCGTTTTTGAGCAGCGAGATGATGTTGGTGGGCGGTTGCAACGTTATTGCGAAGAATATTCCGAAGCCAAGCCAGTAAGGACTCGACCGAATCGCCTCGAAACTGATCGAAGTCGCGCGACGCTTCGAGAAAAGTAGTTTGGACGACATCCGCAAAATCCATGCGACCTTGCAGCCGTTCGTCTAAAAGCCGCTGGGCGATCACGTTCAAGTACGGCCGAAAGCGGTTGAGCAATTCTCCTTTGGCCGATTCATCACCCAGTTTGGCACGAGTGAGTACTTGTTGCGAATCGAAGAGCATGAATGGCTCGTTCAAGTGAATTGCGAATTGAATCTGAACTGTATTTTGCACGGAAGTTACTCCGAGATCAAGCCGCAGCTTAGAAAGGGAATGTTTTTTGGCAAATGACGAAAAGGAATCAGGAAAATCCGAAGTTTGATGGATGCACCCTTGCGTTATGCGTGAGAAAGTGGCACATTTTCCATACATGTAACGCTCAGGGCTCCTCTCCCACCCCGGGCAAAGCGTGACACATTTTAACTTCATTTGCGAGAGATAAAGCACGCATTGCCATCGATGGAAAGCTAACGAGGGTGTCGGTCCTGTTGCAACAAGCACATGATTCTACCGAACAAGCCGGAACGATTCGATAGCTCGTTGTCCTTCGCCAATCTCTCAACACCCCCTGAAACATTTTCGCTATGGTCAATGAAAAAGAGAACGAGATTTTTGGACATCACCCGGGCTTGTTTCTGTTGTTTTTTACGGAGATGTGGGAACGATTTAGTTACTACGGTATGCGGGCATTGCTGGTGTTGTTTTTGGTAAGTGAACTCGCGGATGGAGGTTGGGGTTGGTCCCGAAAAAGTGCTCTAGAGCTGTATGGCTGGTACACGGGCCTAGTTTACTTGACGCCGATTCTCGGAGGCATTCTGGCCGATAAATTGTTTGGTTATCGTGGCGCGGTCCTACTCGGTGCACTGTTGATGACATGCGGGCATGCTTCGATGGCCTTCGATACCCCTCTTACTTTCTATATCGGATTGGGTTTATTAATCTCCGGTAACGGTTTATTCAAGCCGAACATCTCGTCTATGGTGGGACAACTGTATGCCAACAATCCCGAGAGGAAAGACGGCGCATACACTATTTTCTACATGGGCATCAACTCCGGCGCATTTCTTGGAATCCTGCTATGTGGTTACATCGGTGAGAAAGTTGGCTGGTCGTATGGATTCGGACTTGCTGGTATTTTCATGGCCCTTGGGATGATCATGTTCTTCCTGGGCAAATCCATATTTGGTGAAATTGGAAAACGCGCCACGCTGCAATCGAGAAAGCAAGCGAGTGAAACGATCCAGTCGGAACCTGCGAATGTGGTCAACGATCGGCTGATTGTGATCGGCATCCTGTCGTTCTTCACGATCTTTTTTTGGATGGCGTTCGAACAAGCTGGCGGATCGATGACGATTTTCGCAAAAGACTATACAGCTCGGGTGTTGAGCGGAGCGTCTGCAACGGGTTTCTTTTGGGCCAACACCGCCCTAACTGTTGTACCACTGGCCATTGTGACCTTCGTGTTGTTCAAGCTCATCAGCAAAACCTATCGTCACATACCATTATCCAATGCCGCGATCGGCGTTAGCTTCGTCATCATCTGGGCCATTGCCCTTTGGATGTTGAGCAAAG
Organism: Pirellula staleyi DSM 6068; assembly: GCA_945870455.1. Taxonomy (GTDB): domain Bacteria; phylum Planctomycetota; class Planctomycetia; order Pirellulales; family Pirellulaceae; genus JBKCUI01. Next base: position 29,325 of record CAMBSL010000044.1, read on the forward strand.
AGTTTAACATGAAGGCCTATGTCGTTGCGTTCGAAACGACCGTGGTTCCGGAAAAGACGGGCGATCCTACGACACGCATGATGGAGCGTACGATTCAGTGGGACCAACCGCTTGCGGTCGATCAAAAATTGTTTCTCATCGACCGCGAGGCCAAGGGGGGCAATGGCAAGCTCAAGATAATCTCAGAAGAGCAAGCCAAGCTTTTTGAAGGCGAATTCAACGCGACCGTCATCAAAGAAAAACAGAATGAAACGGAGGTTCCAGCATCTTGGTTCGGAATTCTGAATTCGTTTTTCATCATTGCGCTTGCTCCCTTGTTGAGTCGAATTTGGGAGAGCCCACTCAATCCGTCTGCGCCTGGAAAATTTGGGCTCGGATTGATCCTGCTTGGGTTAGGGTTTGGGGTGCTCGCATTGGGGAGTATGGGCATTGGCAACGAAGCGAAATCGGCCTCGATCAGCATGTGGTGGTTGATCGCTGCTTACCTGCTTCACACGCTTGGAGAGCTTTGCGTTTCGCCCGTGGGACTGTCGTATGTCAGCAAGCTGGCACCCATCAAGTTCGTCGGTTTGATGTTCGGTGTTTGGTTTCTAGCGACTGCCGTCGCCAATTATCTAGCGGGACTGTCTGGAAGTTTCATCGATCCGATTTCGGAAAAGTACGGGTTAGCTTTCTTCTTTATGATCTTCACCTTGATTCCAATTTTGTCGGGAATTGTCATTTGGATCTTGACCCCCAAGATCAGAAAAATGATGCACGGAATCGAATAAGTCTCTACCGGATCGCACCAGCAAAGTAGTCTCGGCTCCAAATGTACAAACTCTTCGTCATCGCGCATCGTGAATACGTGGCAATGGTTGGCACCAAGGCCTTTTTGTTTACGTTAGTGATGATGCCGATCCTAATGTTTGGCAGCATTGTCGCCATGCCTTTGATCAATAGTGTCAGCGGCAGCAAAACGCTTAAGATCGTTGTGGCGGATGGAACGGCCCAACTATTTGAGACCATTGAACAAGCTGCCAACCAACGCAACGCGTCACTCAAAATGCTCTCGAAGAAAGACATTGATAGGGCAGATAAGAAGTTTAGCGGACGGGATTCAAAGGATTCGTTCTTGAGACAGCAGGCAGACATTTGGTTGTTCACCGAGGCACCCAATGAACTGACGGAGGAACAGAGGCTTGAGTACAGCCGTCAAATCAGGAACGGAGAACTGTATGCGCTCGTTGAAATCCCAAAGTCGCTCTGGGAAGATCCGTCGAAGCT